>JBJOJU010000328.1:0-3021 GCA_046046485.1 Chloroflexota bacterium
TTGCCGCTGACAAAGACGGTACCGCCGCTGGTCACCGCCAATCCACTGGCGGTGGCGCCGACCAACATCTCGGCCGGGCTGGCGACGATGGTTTTGGCGCCCGATTGGGGGTCGATGCGCACCAAGCCCTGCTCCATGTTGAGCATCAGCAGCGTCTGGGTCGGGGCGTCGTAGGCCAGTCGGATACTGTTGACGGGGATGGTCGCCACGCGACGTACCCCCAGCCGGCTGTCGTGGAGCGTCGGACCTCCGGCCACCGGCACCCGTGGGGTGGTGTCGATCAGGGTGCCGTCGGTCGTGGTGACCGGCGCGGTCGTGGCCGCCGGGGCAGTCGGGAGCGGGGTCACCGTGGCGTCTGCACTGGCAGCAGTCGGTTCAGTGGTCGGTTCGGCAGTCGGGGCAGGGGCAGTCGGGTCGATGGCCAGCACTGGCGTGGGGGCAGGGGCAGTCGGGTCGATCGCCAGCACGGGGGTGACCGTCGGTGCTGCAGCACTGGGTGCGCCACTGCAGGCGACACACAAGAGCAAGGCGGTGGTCAGTAGGACGAGTCGTTGCATCGGTGCCTCAGATATCTGTACGCGAGAGAAACCGCCGGTGGGTCAGTGCGCCGCTGTGGTTCGGCTCGACGGCGAGGATTGCATCGAACAGTGCTGCTGCAGCGCTGTGCTGCCCCAGACCGAGTTGCCCGAGGGCTTCCATGTAGTCGCAGTGCAACCGATTGCGCACCGCCGAATCATCGCGGAAGACCAAGAACGTCGGGTACGACACCGCGAAGTAGTCGGGCAGCACCGTGTCGTCGCGGTGTGCACGCGCATAGGCCACCAAGCGCTCGAAGACCTGCTGTGCCTGCGCCGTGTCGCCCAGTTTGCGCCATGCCAGACCCTGGTACCAGAGCATGTCGGGTGGCTGGTCGTTGTAGTACCGCGCCGTGGTCGGCTCGCTGTCGCCGCGGGTCGCCAGTTGCCAGGCCGCGGTGGCGGTGGCGCTGTCGCCGCGGGCAGCGGCAGCGACGCCGCGCCAGTAGTGGATGTGGTTTTCGTTGCTGCCCGGCAGTTTGCCCTCGCCCAGGTTGTGTGGGTAGGCGATGGCGGCGTCGAGCAGCTGCAGTGCAGCGCCCGGGTCGGTGGCCAACTGCTGCTGTGCCTGGCCGATGAGGCTGGCCACGTACTGCGCCGCCACGCGCCCCTCGCCCCCCTCCCAGGGGTGAAACGACCGCCCGGTCAACACGGTGTGTGCCTCGTGGTGCCGCTGGGCGTGGTTGAGCAGCGTGACATATTCGATGGTCAGATCGTCGCGCTGAGCGACCAGATCGGGGCGCGTGGCGAGTACCGCCAGCCGCTGCGCTGGGCTATCGCCGCGGACCCGTGCGAGCTGGTCGGCTTCGTAAAAGAGCCGCGCGTCGTCGGGGTCATGTTGGCGTGCGCTGGCATATGCACGGCTGGCGGCGGCGGTATCGCCGTGGTGGTCGGCGTAGGCCAATCCTAGATTGCGCCAGCTGATGGCGTCGGTCGGGTCGTGGGCGACGGCGTGTTGCCAACATTCGATGGCGGCGTCGGGCATCTGGTGCGCGTACCAGAACGTCCCCAGCAATGCACTCGCCGGCGCGTGATCCGGTGCGACCCGCAGGGCATGCTGCAGCACCCAGACATGCTCGAGGCGATGGGGGAAGACGCAGGTGTGTGACACCGTGCGAACCTGGGCCAGCAGCGCCGCGCCAGCGGCGTTTTCCCCCTGCTGCGTGGCGATGAACGCCCGCAGATAGACGGGCATCGGCTGGTCGGCGGGTGCCTGTGTCAAGAGGCTCTGCGCCGCTTCCCAATCGCCTGCATGGACATATTCGAGGGCGATACTCTCGCACAGATGTGCGTCCCACACCAGGCAATCGGCCACCGCGCTCGACCCGTCGATCTGGCGCTGCTCCCAGGCTGCCCCGGGGTCGAGCGGGTCGAGGGCCAGCGCCGCGGCGATCGCCACCCGTGCCGCCGGGAAGTCGCCCAGGCGGCGCAACACCCCGATCTGCAGGTGACGCGCCTGGTGGTGGGCGGCGTTGCGGCGCAGGGCCGTCGCTGCCAACGCCAGTGCGTCGGTCAGATCGCCGCGCCGCGACTGGATGCGGGCGAGTTCGAAGAACGCGGCGTCTTGCCAGGCGCCGTTCCAGGTCGCTTTGTAGAAGGCGTCGAAGGCTTCGTCGAACCGCTGCAGCTGGCGCAGTGCCAACCCCAGGTTGTAATACGCTTCGCCGTCGTAGGGGTTCGGGTTGCGACTGGTGAGCCGGCTGATGGCCCGGCGGAACGACGACTCGGCCGCCGCGAAATCACCGCGGCGCAGCGCCAGCAGCCCCATCGCGTTGTTGCAGCGCGCATCGTACGGGTCGCGGCGCAGCGCTTCGAGGTAGTAGTCGGCCGGGAAGTAGGTCGCGTGGCGATACTGCTCGAGGTGCAGCCCATTCAGGTACAACTCGTCGGTCGATGCGATGTCGCGCGGTGCCTTGGCCGGCGTCGCCGCCGCGGGGATGTCTTGGAGTGTCGGTTTGGGCGGGCTGTAGCGCATCAAGACGCGCTGGTCGGCTCGGTCACGCACCACCAATGTCAGGGTGTCGAGCGCCGGGTGACCGGGCAGCGTGACCTCTTCGTGCAGGAAGCCACTCGGGTCGAGGGTCGTCTCGCGCTGCCAGAGCAGATTCCCCTGCGCCGTCAGCTGGATCTGCAACGCCCGCGGGCTGGTCACATAGACGCCGACATGCGTCTGCGTGCCCACCTGACTGAGGTGGACGACGACGTCGGTGTTGGCATTCGACGCCGGGCCGATCCCCTTGTAGGGCATGAAATTCTGACTGAAGCGCTTTTCTTCGCCCGGCATCAACCACGAAAAATCGGGCTGGTTGTCGGTGAACGCGCCGCACATCAACTCGATATAGGGCCCGTCTTCGTCGGTCAGCTGACGGTCCCACATCAACCCGAAATCACTGTTGCCCCAGGTCCACTGCTTTTTGCCGGGGACGAGGTGGTGATTGGCGACGTG
>JBJOJU010000383.1:0-4396 GCA_046046485.1 Chloroflexota bacterium
ATCGCCAGCCTCCGCGACGCGGATGTCCCGGTCTATGTGCACTGTTGGGGCGGGGTCGGTCGCACGGGGACCGTTGTGGCCTGCTGGTACATGCGGCGTGGCTTGTCGGCGATCGACGCACTCCGATTGCTCACCGACACGCGCCAACAGGCGGGCTACCGGCGGCCGTCGCCCGACTACCACGCACAACTTTCGTTCGTCAGTGGTTGGCAGCCCCCGACCCCGGCCGACACCGAGCGCTGGGAGCGGCGACGATCAGTGTTCCGCGGGGTCATGTTGGGTGCTGCCTTGGGGAATGCGCTCGGCGTGACCAACGACATGCGCCCAGCGAAAGCTGCACTGCCGGTCACGACCATCCAAGGTGGTGGCCTCTTCGATGTGGCCGCGGGCGAGTGGACCGACGAGACCGCGATGCTGTTGTGTGTCGCCGAAAGCATGATTCAGATGCGCGGATTCGATGCCCGTGACGTCGCCGAACGCTTTCTGCAGTGGTGGCGTGACGGCTATATGACCTGCAGCGGGCGCGTCTTCGAGGTCGGCAACACCACTCGCATGGCACTGTTTGCCTATCAACAGACCGGCGACCCGTATCAAGGTCTACGCACCCTCACCTCGTCGGGCAACGGCTCGGTGACGCGCATCGGCCCGATCGGGCTGTCGTTCGCGTACCACGACACCGAGCTCCTCGACGCGGTCACCCGCAACAGCATGATTACCCACGGGACCCAGACGGCAATCGATGGTTGCCGGTATACCGTATGGCTCTTCGGCGCGCTCTGCCGCGGCGTCGACAAGCGTGTCGCACTGTCGACACCATGGCCCTACGAGCCCCTCGCCGCCGACGTGATGGCGGTCGCCGCCGGGTCGTATCGGAGCAAGACGATCCACGACATCCGTGCCACCATCGACGTGTCGGACACGATCGAGGCCGCGCTGTGGGCTCTCTGGCACTGCGACGACTACGAAACCGGTGCGCTCACACTCGCAAATCTGGGTGGCTTGACCGAGGCGTGCGGTCAGCTCTATGGCACGCTGGCAGGCGCCGTGTACGGTGAACAGGGCTTACCGACGCCCTGGTTGGCGCTCCTGCACAAGCGCGAGTACATCGCATGGGTCGCCGAAGAACTGCTCCGAACGTCGTGGAAAAACTTCCCAGCTCTGTAGGAGAACATCGAGACGTGCACCCTTCGATCTACCAGGTCACCACATGGCTCACGGTCGGACCACATCCCGCCGCGCACGGTCGGAGCAACGATACCCGCGTCGCATCCTTTCTGGGAGCATATCGGCCCACCGTGGTCGTCGATTTGACCAGCCCAGCCGAAGGACACGGCGACTATGTGGACCAGCTGCTGCCCACTGCGCGGCGGGTGTCGTTTCCGATCGCCGATTACGGTGTCCCATCTGCCGCGCAGCTGGCGGCGGTGCTCGATACCCTCGACGGCGCACAGCAGCACGGAGAACCGGTGTACCTGCACTGTGCGGCGGGGGTCGGTCGCAGTGGATTGGTCGTGACGGCGTACCTGATGCGTGCTGGTCTGTCGCTCAACGGCGCACTGGAGCACGTTCGCACGCTGCGCGCGCACACCGAGCATCCCGCCGCAGTGCCCGAAAGCCCGTTGCAAGCGGCGTTTCTGGCGGAGTGGAGCACGCGCAGATAGAATTCGGCGCCCACGCTACCCGCCCTGCAGCTGCGGTAGGACTGCACGGTCACGGGAAACGGGGCTATGGATCGTGCCACTCACCACAAAACCTCCACCCTTAACCCTTAACCTTTAACCTTTAACCTTTAACCTCTCACGGTACCGGCGTGTGCGTCGCGTTGATCGAGCTGTTGTAGGTAGGCAGCTGCCCTTGTGCATTGGTGCCCCAGCCAACCAACACACCGTCGCTCCGCAACGCCACAGAGTGGTAGCCCCCTGCGGCCACGGCGATGACGCCGCTGAGTCCAGCAGGGACATCTGTGACTTGGGCGACTTCGCCGCCCCAGGCTACAACGGTGCCATCGCGTTTCAATGCCAACGTGTGCGAACACCCTGAAGCCAGTGCGATGACATTGGTCAGCCCGGCGGGGATGTCGAGCCGCCCGTACGAGGACGACCCATAGCCAGTGACGGTCCCGTCGGTGTGCAGGAGCAGCGAATACCCACACCCGGCGGCGACCGCTTTAATACCGCTCACGTTGAGGGGCGGCAGCGCTGCGAATTGCCCCCAACTCACGACTGTACCGTCGCTTTTCAACACGAGTGAATGAAAATCGCCGGCTGCGATATCGACCACCCCGGTCAAACCGACCGGAGGGTTGTACTGACCGTAGTCATAGTCGGGGTCCCCACCCCAGCCACGCACCGTACCATCGGCACGCAGTGCCAACACATGCCGACCACCGACCGCGAGTTTCGCGACGGTGCCGATATCAGCCGGGATTGTCGTCTGTCCGTAGCGGTTCGACCCCCACCCCACGACCGTGCCGTCGGTGCGGATCGCGAACGCCGTCGAGCCGTAGGCGGCGACCTGGTCGACATTTGCCAACCCGGCGGGGAAGGTGAGCTGCCCGATACTGTTTTCGCCCCAGCCGACAATCCCGCCACTGCCGGTCTTGCTGATGGTGAAGTTTGTGCCGGCTGCGATGGCGTGCAACTGTCCGAGGAGTGCCGGTACCGGAGTGTGACTGGGAGTCCGCGTCACTGTGGGCGTCTTGGAAGAGGTGAGTGTAACGACACGGGTGCGTGTCGGGGTCCGGGTCGGCGTGCGTGATCTCGTGGGTGTGCTCGTTCTCGTGGGCGTCCGTGTCGGAGTGTAGAGCAGGTTGGTCCCGCTGGGCAGTTGGCGCTGCCCGTTGCTGCCCCATCCCACTAACGTGCCTCCGGCGGTCATCGCCACCGAATGAAACTCACCCGCGCTGACTGCAACCACCCCAGCGAGCCCAGTGGGGACGTTGAGTTCGCGGTACATGTTTTTGCCGCCCCAGGCCGTGACCGTGCCGTCGGTGTGGAGCGCGAGACTGTGGGTATTGCCGGCACTGATGGCTTTCACGTCGGTCAGACTGCTGGCGTTGGTGCATTGGTTTTCGCTGTTGTCGCCCCAGCAGGCGACCGTCCCGTCGGCTTTGAGTGCCAGCGAGTACAACCCCCCAGCAGCGATGGCGACGACGTTCATCAACCCCCTGGGGACGGTGCATTGGCCCCAGTCGTTGCCGTTTTTGCAGCCCCACGCGACCACCGTCTTATCACTCTTCAGGGCCAGCGAGTGGCTCGGGCCGGCTGCGACGGCGACGACGGATTTGAGCCCGGCAGGCACACTCCGTTGGCCGAACTGGTTCCCACCCCAGGCCACCACGGTCCCGTTGGACCTGAGCGCCAGCGTATGATACGAACGCGCCGAAACCGCCACGACACTGTTGAGTCCATACGGCACTCTCGTCTCGTCCATGCTCAACCAGGGCGACCCCCAGGCAATCACCGTGCTGTTTGTGCGCAGCGCCGCCACAAATGAGCCTGCATTGGCGAGGGCAACAACACCAGTGACATAGGCAGGCACGGTGTTCGGGTTACCCCAAGCAAGGACGCGGCCGTCGTAACGGATTGCATAGGTCGATGTACCGGCGGCACTGATCCGTGAGTGGGCAGCGATGGATCGGCTCTGACCCGTGTACGACTGGTCGGCGGTCGCCGGGGTGGCACGCAGCGCCCACGTCAACGCCAGGACGGCGACGAGTGCGACGGCAGTGGAATGGCGCAGGAGCATGGGGACCTCCTGTGGATTATGCGCTGAAATCGGTAGATTTAGTGTAGCATGATTCGTCAAAATGCATAATTATTTATATAGTTGTTGAAATAAACGACATAGCCCCGCGTCAGCCCCCGCATGGGGGCACCCCGTTGGGCGGATCAACGGAGAAACGCCTCGCGCAGAGGCGCAGAGGGCCGGAGGACGCAGAGGATCTTAGGGGAGAAACCCAGAGCCCCACGTCAGCCCCCGCATGGGGGCATGCCGTGGGGTAGGACGTGGGGTAGGAAGTGGGCGCGTTTACGGTAAAACCACCACCGCGGTGCGCGAAATTTCGGTGCGGAAGTGCGGCGGCAACGTCGCCCACTGGCGGATGTCGACGGGGATGGCAATCGTGCTATCGGAGATTGCCTGTGCCAACAATGCCACATCGCTGAGCCGACGTTCGGGGTCGGTACGGTGTCGCACCACCAGATCGAGGTCGCTCATCGGCCGTGCGCTGCCGTTCACACGGGAGCCATATGCCCAGACTGTCGCTTCAGGGAGAAACAGCTGGCACAACGCCACAATGCGGTCGAGGTCGTGTGGGGGATGTCGATAGCTACGGTGCTCATTGCCTGCGCTCGGAAAGAGCGTGAAGCAATGCACGCGCATCGTCGAGATACTG
>JBJOJU010000412.1:0-2739 GCA_046046485.1 Chloroflexota bacterium
TGCCGTTCGGGCGCCTGTTGTTGTTGGTGACCCCGTCGTTCTTCTTCGGGACGGCCGGCGGGCTGTTTGTGCCCTTCCAGAACCTGTTCTATCGCCAACAGTTCGGCCTCGAAGACGGCAACGTCGGACTGAACCTGGCGATTGCGGCACTCGCCATGGGCGTCGGCAGTATTATGGGCGGGCCACTCTCCAAGCGTTTCGGCGTGCGCCGGACGTCGTCGTGGTCGCGCACACTGGCCGCCCCGTTGATGGTGGCGATGTTGATCCCGCAGTTGTTGCTGGTCTCGGCCGCCTACGACATCAATCGACTCCTGGTGGGGATGACCTTCCCACTGTTTTCGGCGTTGATGATGCAGACCGTGCCGTTGCGCCAACGGGGCACGAGCACGAGCCTGAGCAGCATGTCGTGGTCGTTGGGCTGGGCCGGAGCGTCGTTCCTGAGCGGTTCGTTGACCGCCTCGGGTTCGTTCACCACGGTGCTGCTGCTGTCGGCTGCGAGCTATGTGATTTCGGGCGTGCTGGTGCAGATTTTGCCTTTCACCGATACCCACGACTAGGCACGACACGATCGAGAGAAAAGCGCAGGCGGGGCCGATGCCCCGACTGCGTATTTTCACCTGATGACGCCGCAGGGATTGGTCACGAATCTGCCCCGGTCTCGATCGAAACGACTCCCGCAGGTGCTGGGAGTGGCAGGGCGATCAACGCCGCCGGGAGCACGGCGAGGAGCGTGGCGAGCAGGATGCCCTCCATCCCCCACTGTGCATAGACCATGCCCGACGCCAGCAACCCGAGCAGCCGACCCAGCGCGTTGGCACTGTAGTAGATCCCGATATCGCGGGAAACCGCACCCTGCTGTGCATAGGCACCGATGAGGTAGGAGTGCAGTGCCGATGTGACGGCGAACGCGATGCTGTAGACCCCCACGCCGGTGATGAGTACCCAGCTGAGCGGCATTGTGCGGAAGCAGATGAACGTGATGCCGCTGACCAGTGCTGGCAGCAGGCTGATGAGCGCGGTGAACCGCCCGTCGGGTGCCTGTGCACCGCCCAACAAGCGTGGGGTGAATGCCTGGATGAAGCCGTAGCCGATGGTATAGCCGGCCATCACGGCGCCACTCTGCCAAAAATCCCAGCCCGCGTATTGGCTCAGCCAGACCGGCAGCGCGATGGCGAGCCAGACTTCGCGCGCACCGAAGAGGAAGAGCCGGGCGACTGCCAGGCGATTGACTGCTGTTATGGGTGAAAGCCACGACCGACGTCGTGATTTCGATGTGGTGGGCTGTGGTTTCTCTGTGCCGCCGAACACGACGCCCAGGGCTGCGAGGGTGACGACGGCTAACACGGCTGCACCCCAACCGGCACCGATGGTACTCACCAGTGCTGCGCCGAGGAAGAAGCCGACGCCTTTGGTGGCGTTTTTGGCCCCGGTGATGGCGGCGATCCAGCGAAACATACCCGCCCCAGCAGCGCTGTCGGCGACCGCAGACTTCGCCCCGATTTTCACCATGTCTTTGGCGACGCCTGCGGCCCCTTGCAAGGCAAAGAGCACCCAGATGACGGTCGACTGCGAACCGACAACATAGCACGCCACGGCGATCGTCTGGAGCACCAGCCCGATGCGCATGCTGGCGGCATGCCCGTAGCGTGCGGCAGCCCGGCCGCCGTAGAGATTAGTCACGACGCCGGCGAGTTCATAGAGGACAAAGACGAGGGCCAAGTCGCTCGTGCTGTACCCGAGCAGGACGCATTGGAACAGCACCATCATGCGGAAGGCACCGTCGGTCAGGGTGAACAGGCTGTACGCCACCGAGCTGCGTAACGGGCTCATCGTGGGCCGATCGCTGCGGCGACCATGGCGGTCAGTGCGTGCATGCGGTGGCTGTAGCCCATCTCGTTGTCGTACCAGGCGATGATCTTGACCTGGGTGCCGGCGGTCACCATCGTGCTCTGGGCATCGACGATGGCCGAATGGGGGTCACTGCGGTAGTCGCTCGAAACCAGCGGGGCGGTTTCGACGGCCAAAATTCCCCGCAGTCTGTCGCTGTCGGCGGCAGCCGTGAGCAGTGCATTGACTTCGGCCACGGTCGTCGGGCGGGCCACCTCGAAGACGCAGTCGAGCACCGATGCGCCGAGCTGGGGGACACGGATCGCCAATCCATCGAGCTTTCCGTTGAGCTCAGGCAGAATCATGCCGATGGTCGACGCCGACCCGGTGGTCGTGGGGATGAGATTGTGCGACGCGCTGCGCGTACGCCGGATGTCGCTGGCCGGTTTGTCGACGACACTCTGGCTGTTGGTCATGCAGTGGAGCGTGGTAATCATCCCGTGGGTGATGCCCAGACCGCGGTTGATGACGGCTGCAATCGGCGCGAGTGCATTGGTCGTGCACGACGCCGCGGTGACAATCCGATCGTCACTGGGGTTGTAGCGGTGGTCGTTGACCCCCATCACCACGTTCAGCGCGCCCTGTTTGACTGGTGCGGCAACGATGACGGACCGTACCCCTGCAGCGAAGAACGGTTCGAGACGCTCCGCCGTACGGTATTTGCCACTGCACTCGAGGACGATATCGCAGCCCGACCAATCGGCCGGATCGATGTCGCGCGATTGGCTGTAGCTGACCCGCTGCCCGGCGACGACGAGATCGTTGCCGTCTACACGGGTGACGACCGGCGCACGTCCGTGCACCGTGTCGTGATTGGCGAGGTAGGCACTCACCTCTGGACTGCCTGCGGGC
>JBJOJU010000188.1:0-3685 GCA_046046485.1 Chloroflexota bacterium
ATCGCCAACGCGATGGGCAAATCGTATGCTGGTCCGCCTTTGCGCAGATCCGCCGGTGCCAGACTGACCGAAATCCGCCGCATCGGAAAGACAAATCCGCTGTTCCGCAGCGCCGCCCGCACCCGTTCGCGACTCTCTTGGACCGCGGTGTCACCCAAACCGACCACCACAAACGACGGCAATCCATTGGTGATATCGACCTCGACCGTCACCACGACGCCGTCCAACCCCCGCACCGCACAACTCGATACACGTGCAAACATAGATGCACCTCCTACGACGTCTACCGTCGCGGAGGTGCATTTCGGTACGGGGGGACGAAAATCTCAGGCTGCGTCGTCGGGCAATTCGTCGTAGTAGGCGGCAAGCCCGCTGACCATCGCCTGCACCATCAACGGCGTCGCCGCGTCGCTCATCAGCGTCATGTAGGCGTTGTTGGCGACCAACACCGCACCGGCGATGTCGTTTTCGGCGATGAGTGCAGGTAACAGACGCTGTGATTGTTCGGAGAGGGCACGACGGATGCGCGACGACATGATGATCCCCAGCGCCTGCACGATGTAGTCGCTGAACGCCGGATCGGTCTCGTCCTCGACGACCGGGGGCTCGCCCAGGCTGTCGATGACATCGGCCACGAGCCACCCATCCAGCGCCAACGGTGCGAAGCGCTCGTGACGGTAGACGGCCAGGCTCTGGGCATGGTAGGCATCCATCGAATCGAGTGATTCCTGCACGCTCTGGCGTTCTCGGCGGGCGACTTCCATGGCGGCGCGGATCTGCGTCAATTCTGCCGAAGTGGGTTCGTGTTCGAGCGGGGTGCCGACACAGCGCGTATACGCAGCATGCGTATACGCAGTCGAACGGCGTGCCGGACGGTGCGGGGTCGTCATGCAAAACTCCTACGAAAGGGATAGTAGCAGTCTATACGGAGTCGCTGCTTCGCGCAACCCGGCAGCGCCGACACCGGGCAGACTTTGTCGGTACAATAGTATGAGTACGTACCATCCGAGAGGTAGTCCATGAGCAATGCTCCCCAAATGGCCCAAGTCGCCTGCCCCAGCTGTCAGACTCCGGTCCGGGTACCGGTCATCAATTTCGTCGATGCCAACGAACAACCCCAGCTCAAGAACATCCTCTTGGGTGGGCGTCTGAATACCGCGCAATGCCCGTCGTGTGGTGCGCCGATCGCCCTGGCTGCACCGGTGATGTATCACGACCACAGTAAGCAGTTTTTCTTCGTCCACATCCCCCAGCAACTCCTCGCCAGCCAGCGTGGCGACGAGGTCGAACGCTTCGTCGGAAGTGTCACCGGCATGCTGATGCAACAGCTGCCCGCCGATCTGCCCAAAGGCTACTTACTCGCACCGCGCCGCTTCCTGACGATGCAGACCCTCATCGAGGCCGTGCTCGAGGGAGACGGGGTCACCAAAGAGATGCTCGACAGCCAACGCAAACGCGTGGACATCATCAGCCAACTGCTCGAAGCCATGAGCACCAGCGATGCAGCGCTCCTCGCAGCGCTGCAAGCCAACGCCGACGAGCTCACCGAAGAATTCACCAACACCCTGGCCGCATTTGTCGACGCCAGTGCCATGAGCGGCGACGCCGAGGGGATGGCACAGCTGGCTGCACTCCAAGCCAAAATTACCCAGTACATCGGCGGCGAAGCGACGTTGGCCTACGAGTCACTCATCACCCAACTGCAGGCAGCACCCGACGACGCGGCGATCCGCACCGTCATGCAGGCTAACCAAGAAGTCATCGACTATACCTTTTTCGACATCTACAACGAAAAAATCAAGGCCGCTGCCGAAGCCGGTGACACGACGACCGCCGAGGCACTCGAAGCGCTGCGCACCCGTATTTTGGCGACCTACGAGGCCATCCAAGCCGACCTCGAAGCGTCGTATACCCGTGCCGGGCAGGTGCTCGACGCCGTCTACGCAGCCGACGACCTTGCCGCTGCCCTGACCGAGCACCTCGGCGAGCTCGACGACGTCTTCGACATCTTGGTCGATGGCCAGCGCACAATGGCCGAACGCGCCGGCGACGAGGCAGCTGTCGCCCGCTTGAGCGAGATCATTGCCCTCATCCCCCAGGTGAAAGACGCCGCACTCACCCCCACCGACCGCACCGTCCAGGCGCTGTTGGTTGCCGAAAGCCCCACCCGCTACATCCGCGAGAACGTCGGCGACATCACCGGCCCCGTCGTCAAACGACTCAACGAACTCGCCGAAGAGTACGTCCTCAAGGGCAAAACCGAGGATTCCGAACGAGTCAAGCGCATCGCCCGTGAAGCCGGCGCGATGCTGTTCTAGGCAGCAGATGTACACACACCGCCCCGCCCGCGGCGACGCCGACTTCG
Source organism: Chloroflexota bacterium (assembly GCA_046046485.1). Lineage (GTDB taxonomy): Bacteria > Chloroflexota > Chloroflexia > Chloroflexales > Roseiflexaceae > UBA965. Next base: position 2,366 of record JBJOJU010000188.1, read on the forward strand.
TCGCCGCCTTGGCCCTCACCAGCCGGTTATGGCGCCAACAGGCTCCCTACGCCTATTGGCTGCCCGGCGACATGACCTGGTGGCGGGCGGCGACCCCCGACGACTCCGCATACCAGACGCTCGAGCTCTGGTATGCCGGTGATTCTCTCGTCGCGGCCAGCTGGCAACTGGGCAGCGCCGTCGACATCATCGCCGACCAGACCCACCCGGGGCTCTACGAGACGATCGTCGCGCATCTGTGCGAATCCGGCACGGTCGACACCCTCTATGCGTTTTCGCGCGACGTCGGTCGTCAGGCGGTGTTGCTGACGCATGGCTTTGTCGCTGGCCCACCCGAGTTCCGCGTCCATCTGTGCAACCCGGCGACGGCGCCGCATATTCCGTTGAAACCAGGGTGGTCGGTCGGGCCATTGCCCCCAGGCCCCGATGCCACAGCTGCGCGAGCCGCGGCACAGCGCAGCGCATTCCAGAGCACCAAAATGACCACCGAGCGCTACGCATACGCCCGCTCGTTGCCCGGCTATTCCCCGGAGTGGGACACGATTTTGACCGATCCCAGCGGTGCCATCGTCGCCTTCGTCACCGTCTGGTACGACGCAGCGAGCAATACGGCGCTGTTTGAGCCGGTCGGCTGCGTCCACGAACACAAACGCACAGGTGCGACGCGGATGCTCTTCGGCACCCTCCTCGCCCGCCTCGCCGCCGCAGGGGTGACCACCGCATCGGTGCTCAGTCTGCCGGTCAGCGCAGAGACACCGGCAGGGTTGTTCTACGAAGCCTGCGGGTTTCGCCCCATCGACCACATCCACTCGTGGCAGCGGATACGTAATGATTCGTAGAATCGAAGTGTTATACTGCCTGTAGTACTTGTATGAACGGAGCCACTATGAACCTCTGGCATGAACTCGACCCCGGCCCCAGCTGGCCCGAAGTCATCAACGTCGTCGTCGAGATCCCCAAAGGTTCCCGCAACAAATACGAGTTCCACAAGCGCACCGGTGCCTTCAAACTCGACCGCGTGCTCTATTCGGCCGTGCACTACCCGGGCGACTACGGCTTCACGCCCCAGACCTACTACGACGACCAAGACCCGTTGGACGTGTTGGTGATGACCAATCTGCCCACGTTCACCGGCTGTATCGTCGAAGCCCGCCCCATCGGGCTCTTCAAAATGCTCGACCGCGGGGAAGCCGACGATAAAGTATTGGCCGTGTTGCACTACGATCCGTTTTTCTCCGACTACACCGACTTCACTCAGCTCCCGAGCCACTATATCCGCGAGGTCGAGCACTTCTTCAAGGTCTACAAAGACCTCGAAGG
>JBJOJU010000201.1:0-3849 GCA_046046485.1 Chloroflexota bacterium
CCAACCCGACGGTGCACCACACGCGGTGCCCGTCTGGTACGACGTCGATGGCTCGCACATCGCCATCAATACCGCGACACACACGGTCAAGTACCGGAACCTGCAGCACAATGGCCGTGCGGTGTTGACCTTCGTCGACCCCGCCGACACCGACCGCTACCTCGCGCTCCATCTGCTGCTCGTCGATACCTCCGACGACGACGTCGGTCTACAGCATCTCAACGCCCTCGCACAACGCTACATGGGCGTACGCGAGTACCCCTATCGGCGCGCGGGCGACCGCCACGTCCGTTTGCGTTTTTCCATCACGCGCACCAGTCATCTGGGCTAGGAGACATCGTGCCACCACTCCCCGCTGCCTACATGGACCTGATCACCACGCCGCTGGTCGCTTCGCTCGCCACGACCATGGCCGACGGCACCCCCCAGGTCACACCGGTCTGGTTTTCGTACGCGGACGAGATGTTTTATGTCAATGCAGCTATCGGTCGCATCAAAGACAAAAACATCCGCCGCACCCCGTTTGTCGCATTGATGATTGTCGACACGACCAAACCGTACCGGTATATCGCCGTGCGCGGCCCGGTCATCGACATCTCGGACAGTATTGTCGGCCGCGCACACATCGACGCGTTGTCGCTCCGCTACCTGGGCAATCCGGTCTATCAATCGAGTGCCCCGGGCGAAATCCGCGCCCGCTACACGATTCGCCCCGATTTTCTCAGCACGATGGGCTAGCGCGCATTTGCGCAAACAAAGGAGTTTCGCATGACTGCACCACTGACGTTGCCCCTGCCCGAGCTCGCTTCGCAATTCAATCTGCGCCGCGACATCACCTTCCTCAACCACGGCAGCTTCGGCTCGTGCCCGCGCGAGGTCATCGCCGAGTATCGCCGCTGGCAAGACGAGCTCGAATCGGAGCCGGTGCACTTCTTTGGGCGCCGCCGCCTCGGGTTGTTGGCAGATGCCCGCGCAGCACTGGGGAAATTCGTCAACGCCCACGCCGATGATCTGGTCTTTGTGCCCAACATCACCTACGGCATGAACATCGTCATCAATTCGTTGCGCTTCGAAAAAGACGACGAAATCTTGACCACCGATCACGAATACGGTGCCATCAACAACACCTGGGAGTACCACTTGGGCCGCAACGGTGGCAAGATGGTCTATGCCCCGGTGCCTATCCCGATGACGACCGAAGCAGCGTTCGTCGAGCACTTTTGGTCGTTTGTGACGCCCAAAACCAAGGCGATTTCGATCAGTCACATCACCTCGGCGACGGCGATGATTTTCCCCATCAAAGAAATCATCAAGCGTGCCCGCGCCGCCGGCATCATCACCGTCATCGACGGTGCCCACGTGCCCGGCCACATCGCCCTCGATCTGACCGACCTCGACCCCGATTATTACGCCGCCAACTGCCACAAGTGGCTGTGTGCCCCCAAAGGTGCCGGCTTCTTGTATACGCGGAAAGACATGCAGGCCCGCCTCGAGCCGCTGGTGGTCAGCTGGAACTTGAGCCGCCACCACGACGACATGCCCCGCTATGTCAACCTGTTCACCAACGTGGGCACCAACGACCCTGCCCCCTGGCTCGCAGTGCCGGCAGCAATCTCCTTCCAAGAAAAACACAACTGGCCGGCCGTGCGGGCCGCCTGCCACGCCCTGGGTTCGCAGACGCGCCAGCGCATCGCCGAACTGACCGGGCTGCAGCCGGTCAGCGACGAATCACAGACCTGGTGGAACCAGATGGCGCTCTGCCCGGTCCCCACCGACGCGCGCATCGACTACAACCGCTTGTGGAACGAATTCGCCGTCGAGGTGCCCATCGTCGCCTGGAACGGTCACACCTTCCTGCGCGTCGCCGTCCAAGCCTACAACACCCCCACCGACATGGATCGGCTGATTGAGGCGGTCAAGGTGTTGCTGAAGAAGTAGTATCACGGCATGCCGTGATATTGGATTGCGGTAGATGCGTGATGGGATATCGATCACGCAGAGACGCAGAGTACGGGAGAAACGCGGAGCGTTTTTCTGTCGAGCGGGGTTTATTGCAATAAACCCCGCTCGACCCCGGGAAACGCTTCCTTTTACCCACAATTAAATAATTATTCATTTCGCATTGTGAGGTCCCCCATGACCGATACCCGCAAAGAACAAGAACGTACAGAACTCCATCGCACGATCTGGAACATGGCAAACGATCTGCGCGGCAGTGTCGACGGTTGGGACTTCAAGCAATACGTGTTGGGGATGCTGTTTTATCGCTATATCTCCGAAAACTTGACTGCATACATCAACGCAGGCGAACACAAAGCACACAATACGACCTTTGATTATGCGGCGTTGCGTGATGCCGAAGCCGAAGAAATCCGTCAAGACATGGTCGGTACCAAAGGCTTCTTCATCCTGCCCAGTGAGCTGTTCCACAACGTCCGGCGCCGCGCTGCCAACGACGAGAATCTGAACGAAACGCTCGAACGCATCTTCCGCAATATAGAGTCCTCGGCCCAGGGGAGCGCCAGTGAAGACGATTTCCGCGGGCTGTTCGATGATATCGACGTCAACTCCAACAAACTGGGCGGTACCGTCAAGCACCGCAACGACAAACTCGTCAAACTGCTCAACGGCGTGGCAGAGATGCGCCTGGGTGATTACCAAGACAACACCATCGACGCCTTCGGTGACGCGTATGAGTTTTTGATGGGGATGTACGCCTCCAACGCCGGCAAATCCGGTGGCGAGTACTACACGCCCCAAGAAGTCAGCGAACTGCTCACCCGCATCGCAATCGGCACCAAAACACAGGTCAACAAGGTCTACGACCCCGCCTGCGGCTCTGGTTCGTTGTTGCTCAATTTTGCGAAAATTCTGGGCAAAAACAACGTGCGCCAAGGCTTTTATGGCCAAGAAATCAACATTACTACCTACAATCTGTGCCGCATCAACATGTTTTTACACGACATCGAGTTCGACAAATTCTCGATTGGCCACGGTGATACCCTGCTCGAGCCGTTGCACGGCGACCACGAACCGTTCGAAGCTATCGTCTCCAACCCACCCTACTCCATCCGCTGGGCAGGCGACGACAACGCCCTGCTAATCAACGACCCGCGCTACGCACCCGCCGGGGTCCTCGCCCCCAAATCCAAGGCCGATTTGGCCTTTGTGATGCACTGCCTGAGCTGGCTGGCCACCACTGGCACGGCCGCGATTGTCTGCTTCCCCGGCGTCATGTACCGCGGCGGCGCCGAGGCTAAAATCCGCCAGTACCTGATCGACAACAACTACGTCGACGCCGTGATCCAGCTGCCCAGTAATCTGTTTTATGGCACCAGCATCGCAACCTGCATTCTCGTGCTCAAAAAATCCAAAGTGGACAATCATACGCTATTTATCGACGCCAGTGCCGAGTGCGTCAAAGTCACCAACAACAACAAACTCACGCCGACCAATATCGGCACCATCCTGCAGACCTACCAGCAACGCACGGATGTTGAATACCTTGCGGCACTCGTGCCCAATGCGACGGTCGCCAGCCGCGACTACAACCTGTCGGTATCGAGTTATGTCACCCAAAAAGACACCCGGGCTGTGGTGGACATCACGCAGCTCAATGCCGAACTCGCCCGCATCGTCGCCCGCTCCAACGAACTCCGCACGGCCATTGACCAGATCATCAGCGAGCTGGAGGTAGAATCATGAGTCAGCTACAGCAATTACTTGATAAACTCTGCCCGGATGGGGTGGATTTTTTTCATTTCCCAGAAGTTGCGTCTTTCGTAAGGGGTATCGTATACAATAAAGATCAAGAAATTCAATCAATTGAAGATAATCATCACAAAGTAT
>JBJOJU010000301.1:0-3252 GCA_046046485.1 Chloroflexota bacterium
AGCTCAAACTACCCGACAGGTGCTCCAGACACGACGTCTGGGGCACCTGTTTGTGTGCGGTGACGATTGGAAGCGCGCGGTAGTCTGCCCGGGTACGGGCGTGCCGCGTGCTTCGTACAGACGTGCTCCAGACATGCGTCTGGGGCGCCTGTGTTTTATCGTAGGCAATACTCCCGGAGAGCAGAGCGCGCGCGGGAGTCTGACTTGCAGCTGGGGCAGTGCGTTTCGGTCGTGCACGCGATAGAGCAAGAGAACTCCCTCGGTGCCACCTCTGATGACTGAGGTCGTTTTGTACAAACGCCTGGACTGTGGTGATACCTGTGAGGTCGCTTGTACCAAAAACGCACACCATCAGAATGAATGTGAATTTTCACGAATCGAATTGTATATTTTGTACAAATCGATTTATTTCTTTCTGCTGCATGAAAATGAGAGATTATCGATGTTTTTTAAGTGTGCTTGACACTAATAATCTTCGAATGTATAAATAAACTGCAGCATCGTTTAATTTCAGAATGGTACAGGTTTATGCGCGAATACACGACACGATCGCTTCGCTTGGGATCACTGGCGCTTATTTTCGTCATGATCGCCGCGTTGGGCATCGTGGTGCAGGGGAATGGGATGCCCACGGTGCGCGCGGCGGTCACGCAACCGACGCAGAGCGGTGTCAGTGGGCGGACATCGGGTCGGACGATTCCGACGACATCGAACCCGGCTGGTACCGGCGACCAGGGCGTGCGCACGATGGCGAACACGTCGTTCGAGGTCAACGACTCGGGTTGTACGATGACGACGTACGAATATGCCCGTGTCGCAGACATGCGCGGCTGGTTCACCTCGCACCCTAGCGTGGCAGCCACCTGTAACGGTGTCGCGTACTCACCCGCTCGGAGCGGACGCGTCATCGAATTGCAGAAATATGCTGCATACAGTTACACCCCCGAAGACGGGAGTGTCTATGCGGAATTGAACGCTGACTATGCGTCGATGCTGTACCAGCCGCTGTGTCTGGCCAACAACGACGTCATCACATACAACTTTGCGCATCGCCCGCGCGGCGATCGGACGGACGTCGCGGAGTTTCGTATCGGGATCCCGAGTGGGTTGACATCAGGGTCGGTCGCTGCAGATAGTTATAGCCGGCAGATAGTGCGGGCGAGCACTGCGCAATCGGGCGGTGTGGCGACGACTGCTTCACAGACTGCCTACACCGACACCACGACGAACGCCACCAGCATTTCGGCACGTGGGTGGGGTATTTACTCCGGCACACACACTCTGCCGGCGACCGGCTGGGCCGGCATTAAAAACGTCGGCTTTTTGGGTATCACGAGCTCGGCGTCGAACGCAGGGAACAACCTCGACTCGATCACATTGGGTCTGAAACCGATCCTCGACCTCGGCACGTCGCGTGACCGCAGTGCCGGGGAATCGTTTACTCCGCAGGCGTTGAAAATCCGTGTGAACGGGCGTGTGGGTGCCGACTACAAGGTCGCGCTGAAAATGACCTCGGGCGATGCAACCCCCGATACCGACTACACGCTGGGGACGGTGACGTCGCCTTTCGGCACTGCCACGGTCACCCATACCAGCGGCAGTGATACATGGGTGATTACCATTCCCGCAGGCGACTACGACGGCGGTGTGCAGCCCACCAGCGACATTGGCTACTTGACGGTCCCGGTGTTGTATACGGCCGATGCGACGACCGAATCCGACGAATATGCGTTGTTCAACTTGTCGGAAGAGAGTGCCGACGGGGCCACTCCTGACCTGCTCGACTTGGGCGACCCGACCTGCGACTTGTCGTCGAAGCTCGACGGTGTCGTGTATACGATTACCAACGCCCAATTCCCCACCACGTCAAACCCGGTGGGCAATGGGAACCAGGGAAGTCGGACGATGGTCAACACCTCGTTCGAAAACAACGACTCTGGCTGTGCGATGACGACATACCAATATGCGCGCGAAGCCGATATGCGTGGCTGGTTGACGACTGCCCCGAGTGGGACTGCGTCGTGTAACGGCACGGTGTATAGCCCGACACGCACCGGACGCATCATCGAGCTGCAGAAACAGGCCGTGGCGGGGTATGCGGTCCAAGATGGGACGTACTACGCCGAGCTGAATGCAGACTATGCATCGATGCTCTATCAGCCGATTTGTTTCAACAACAACGACATCATCACCTATTCGTTTGCGCACCGCCCGATGGGGAACCGCACCGATACCGCCGAATTCCGCATCGGTATCCCCTCGGGCTTGCCCACCGGATCGCGTGCGGCTGACACGTACAGCCGCCAGATTCTGCGGGTGGCGACGATTCAATCGAGCGGGATTGTCACTGGTGGCAACCAGACGGTGTATTCGGACACATATAACAACACCGGCACCATTTCGAGTGCGAAGTGGGCTGTCTACAGCGGTAATCACGAACTTCCGTCGAGCGGCTGGTCGGGTATCCGCAACGTCGGTTTTGTGGCGATCGACGGTGCCAACGCCTACTCAGGTAACTTGCTCGACGCCATCACCCTCGGTTTGAACCCGATCATCGACCTCGGTTCGTCGCGCGACGTGATCGGCACGGAGCTGGCCAGCCCGACAGCGCTCAAGATTCGTATCAGTGGGCGTGTGGCCGCGAATACCAAGATTGTATTGAAGCGCAGCAGTGGAACCGCGACGACGGACTCCGACTTCCGTATCGGACCGGTGAGTGCGGGCGTCTACGGGACTGCGTCGGTGGCGCACACGGTGGGCACCGACAAGTGGGTCATCACCATCCCCGCTGGCGACTACGACGGTGGTGTGGTGCCGGCCAACGACAACGGTGGCTTGACCGTCCCGATCAACTACGTCTACGACAAGGTCAGCGAAGGCCTCGAGTATGTGAAGTTCGATTTGTCGGATAGTGCGGCCGACGGGGCTACCCCCGCGTTGTTCAGCTTCGGCGACCCGACCTGTGACCGTTCGGAAAAGCTCGACGGCGTCGCGTATGCAATCACCAGCGTCGATCCGACGGCGACCCCGACGCGCACGAACACCGCGACGCCGTCGCCTACGGTGGACGGCGTGATTCCGACGACCAGTAACCCGACCATCAATCTGGCCAATGCCGGTGTCCGTACCATGGCGAACACGTCGTTCGAGTTGTACGACGGCACCTGGACGCAGATGATGAATATGACCAATATGCGTGGCTGGAAAACCACGCACCGCACGTCGGACACCGGCTACCGCGTGATGGAAATG
>JBJOJU010000322.1:0-4927 GCA_046046485.1 Chloroflexota bacterium
GCCCGATGTTGCCCTCTTGGATCAAATCGAGCAGCGACAAACCACGGCCGACATACTTTTTGGCGATACTCACCACCAAACGCAAGTTCGCCTCGGTCAGTTCCTCACGCGACGCATTGCCAGCAGACTCGGCATTGCGGAAGCTGCTCCGTAACAGAATCACCGACGTGAACACCTGCTCGGTCGTGTGCAACAAATCACGCTCGACCAATGCCAACACCGACTGCGGCAACAACTGCCAACTAATCGCAACGGTCTTGACCTGGGTGTCGTAGCCATCACACAGTTCGCGGACATACTCGATGTCGCTCAGTCGGCTCGGCTCGGGAGCCTGCGTGCGCACGTATGCTTCGCGGCGGCGGAAGTATTCAGCGCGCGCACCGTTGTTGAGTGCATAGAAGCTCTCGACCGTGACGGCGATCGACCAGTCGTTCTGTGCCTCGTTGTCGACCAGATCCTGCAAGAACGTCATCGCAGTGCGCATCGCAGGCAGAGCAGCGACCACACCCATCAACAGATTTGTCGCAATCTCGAAGGTCTGTTCGTCGCGTTCCGTGGCTACGAGTGATTTTCGGGCGTTTTCGAGCGCCAAAATGACTTCTATGCGGCGCGCCAGTTCGATTTCGCGGCGCGAATTCAAGAGCGCCGTGCGACCAATCGCCTGCAGATAATACTGAACGGCGTCCGGCAACGCGCCGACGGATAAGTCTGTTTCGACGATTTCTGGTTCGTGTGTGGTTGATTCGACATCATCGTCGAGCACAATGTCGGCACTCAGCAGGGTCATTTGGACAGTCCTTTGGTCTTCTCGTCTTCTAGATGCGTCAATGACACAAACAAACCATCTGTCGAGTACATACGGGACTCGACATTTCAGTTCGCGCTGCATAGTGCTCGTCGTGACGGGCACATGTGTGTGTTCGCCCCAGGCGAAACAAATCCGCAGTGCGGCACTGCGGTGGAAAAGTAGTATAGACCAGGTAGTAAAAAACTGTCAAGCGCAGGGTACGCCGTCGGAACGCAGTACGTCGCTCAATTCACCCGCTCGGTAAACAAAAAACCAACCCAAAGGTTGGCTGTTGGTCGGGGCGGAGAGATTTGAACTCACGACCTCTCGGTCCCAAACCGAGCGCTCTACCAGGCTGAGCCACGCCCCGACACCCTTTCATAGTACACCGCGCCGACCTGCTTTGTCAAAATAGCGCACGAGAGAGCACAGCGAAATCGGCTAGTGTTACAATGTCACGAGTATTAGTATGAGACCGGCATGTACACACTGCTCAAACCTGCATTGTTCCAGACCGACCCCGAAGTCGCACACGAGCGTACCGTAGCGCTCCTCAATACCGCTGTCGCCGTCCCCGGCATGGCAGCCCTCCTCAAAACGCTCTACCAGCCCGCCACCCGTGGGATGTCAACTCGCGTCGCCGGCATCGACCTGGCCCACCCGATCGGTTTGGCGGCCGGCTTCGACAAACACGCCGCGGTGACCCACGGGATGGCGTGCTTGGGTTTCAGTCATATCGAAGTGGGCACCGTCACCCCCCGCCCCCAGGCCGGCAATCCCAAACCGCGGATGTTCCGCTTACCGGCCCACCAGGCGCTCATCAACCGCATGGGGTTCAACAGCGACGGCATGGAGGCAGTTGCCACCCGGCTGGCCAAACGGCCACTGACCGTCACCGTGGGCATCAACATCGGCAAGAACCGTGACACCCCCATCGAACGTGCCACCGAAGACTACGTCGCCGCATTCGACACACTGGCACGGCACGCCGATTATGTCGCCCTCAACATTTCGTCGCCCAACACACCAGGCCTGCGCGCCCTGCACGAAACCGCAGCACTGCGCGAACTCCTGGGCGCCATCCAAGCAGCTAACCAGACGCTACAGAAGCCCATTTTCTTGAAAATATCGCCCGACGAGAGCCCCGAGCAGCTCGCACACGTGCTCGAAACCACCTTGGCATACAACATCAACGGCATCATCGCCACCAACACCACCGTCGGTCGCGTGGGCATCACCGGCCCACACGCCGAGGAAGTCGGCGGCCTGAGCGGTGCACCGTTGCGCGATCTGAGCATGCAGACGTTGAAAACCGTGGTCGCTGTGACCGAAGGCAAGGTCCCCGTCATCTCGGTGGGCGGGATTTCGACCGCTGCCGATGTCTATGCGCGCCTCCGTGCGGGAGCGAGCGCGGTGCAGATCTACACCGCCATGGTCTACGCCGGCCCCGCCGTCGTCGCACAACTCACCTGGGGGCTGGCAGCGTTGCTGCGGCGCGACGGGTTCAGCGCTGTCTCCGACATCATCGGCATCGACCGCCCGCGGGGCTAAGCACATACGAGAAGACGTCGCTATGAACACCTGGTTGATCATCGGTCTCGGGAATCCCGGTGCACAATATACCCGAACCCGCCACAATATCGGCTTCGAGGTCCTCGATGTCTTCGCCCAGCGCCACGGGCTGCGGGCCGACGGCACACGTGCCCAGGCCAAACTCGCCACAGGCACCATCAACGGCACCAAGGTCATCTGTGCCTGGCCACAGACCTAAATGAACCGCAGCGGCATCTCTGCCAGTGGGCTGGCCAGCTGGTACAAGATCCCGCCCGCGCAGGTGCTGATTGTCTACGACGACCTCGATCTGCCCTTCGGTGCGTTGCGCATCCGCGAACGGGGCAGTGCCGGTACCCACAACGGGATGCGCTCGATTGTCCAACTCCTGGGCCACACCGACTTCCCCCGGTTGCGCATCGGCATCGGCAATGTCCCCGCTGGGTGGGAAGCATTCGGCTTTGTATTGGGGAAGTTCGAAGGCGCCGAAGCAACCGCCCTGCCCGATGTGATGGACCGCGCTGCCGATTGCCTCACCAGCATCATCACCAGTGGCATGTCGGCCGCGATGAATACCTACAACAAGACCAAATAACCACCGACAGCAACGCCCCCGCGTCGTGCGACGCGGGGGCGTTTTCTCTGGAGTCTACAGTTCGTCTTCGCTCTCGTACGACCAGGCATGGACGCCCTGCGTCGTGAACGAGAAGTGGCGCACCTGCATCCCGGCCTCGCTCAACACGCGCTCCATCTCGAGGCGCTTCTCGAACGGGCAGGCGATGACCATGAACCCGCCGCCGCCCGCACCGGTGATCTTGCCACCCCAGGCACCATGTTTCCGCGCCTTGGCATACACCTCGTCGACGATGGGCGGGGCGATCAGGGGTGAAAAGGCCTTTTTCACTTCCCATGCGTCGTGCAACAACCGGCCGAAATCGGCGATTTTCTTGGTGCGCAGGAGCTTGACCGCTTCGTCGACGAACGCCTTGGTCTCGTCGTGGTAGCGCAACGTGTTACCCTGTTTGAGGCGATCGACCTGGTCGTTGACGAGCTGGTGGGTCAGCATCTTGCGGCTGCCGATATACCCGATGAGCAAGCAGCTTTCGAGTTCGAGCAACGCCGAGGGGTCACTGAGCACCGGTTCGACGATCACGCCCGACTTCGAAAAGTGATAGACCGACATCCCGCCGAAGGCCGCTGCATACTGGTCTTGGCGCCCACCCGGGATACCCAGGTCTTTGCGCTCGATGCGATAGGCGGTCTCGGCCAGCTCGTGGGGCGTCATACGGAAGTTGTAGGCTTCGCCCATCAACTTCAACATGCTCACCACCAACGCCGACGACGACCCCAACCCGCTCCCGGGTGGTACATCAGAGAACATCGTCACTTCGACGCCTTTGGCCTCGGGCACGGCATCGAGCACCGCCTGCGGCAGGCTGAGGTGCCCATCCCAGTGGCCCGTCGTGTTGCGGCTGACCTCTTCGAGGTCGAGCGAGCGGATCGTCAACGCCCCGTCGTCGCTCGGGCGCAACATACAGCGCACATATTTATCGATGGTGCAGTTGAGTACCTTGCCGCCGTGCTCTTCGGCGTAGGGGCTGACATCGGTCCCCCCACCAAAAAAACCGATCCGCATCGGGGCTTTGGCTTTGTAAATACGCATGTGTCCTGCCCTGTCGTTCGTAACCACCAAAGTATAGCACGCAGCCTATCCGCGCTTCCCGCGCAGCCCGATGACCAAGTCTTTGGGGTAGTCGGTCAAACTCTCGAAGCGTCCGTCGGGGGTACACCAGTAGGTGTCTTCGATACGCACCCCATAGCCTTTGCTGGGGTAGTACAACCCCGGTTCGACGCTGAACACCGCCCCGGGCACCAACACATCGCCGCGGTCGGCCAGTGAGGGGAAGCCGAAATCTTCGTGGACTTCGAGCCCCAACCCGTGCCCCAGCGAGTGGATGTAGCCCTCTTCGATCGGGTAGGTCGTGCCGATAGTCTTGTGGCCACGTGCCTCGAAATAGTCGCACACCAGCGTCTGGTACGGTTTCGTCGGCGCGCCGAGTTCGAATTCTTGGACCACAGCCTCGAACGCGCCCATCACGTGGTCGTAGGCTTCCTGCAGCTCGGGCGTGGCGTAGTCGATGGCGAACGTGCGTGTCATGTCGTGGTAATAGCCCGAGGCGTCACGGGGGAAAATATCAAACACGATCGCCTGGCCACGCTGCAACGGCATCGTGTCCTCGCCGCGGGCGTGTGGCAGCCCGGCGTCGCGCCCCTGTGCAAAAATCGTCCCTTCGCCCACCATCCCCCGGGCGGCGAGTTCACGGTCGATGACCGCCCGCACGTCGCCGATAGTCAGTGGCCGGCCCGTCTGTGCATCGACCACGGCATCGCCGTCGGCTGCAGCGGCACTGATATAGTCGACCGCTGCCTGCACGACTTCGCAGGTCTTGACGCCCACTGCGCGCATCAGCGCGATCTCGTGGTCGTCCTTGGTCAGACGGGCAGCGCTGATGAGGTCTTTGTCGGGTTCGGCGACGAACGTCACCCCCGGCATCGCAGCTTCGACACCGCGCTGGACCGCCAAAAACG
>JBJOJU010000356.1:0-4641 GCA_046046485.1 Chloroflexota bacterium
GCCGGTGGGCACGCTCATCGTCAGCGACGACAACAACACCGGCCATGGCGGTGGGACGTTGGTCGCAGCCCGGCTTTCGCCCAGCCTGGCGAGTGCCGTTTTCGCCTATCTGCTCGAACAAAACGTCCAGTACGCCATCGAAGAGCTGGCACGCTTCGGGACGGTCATCAACCAGCGCCCCAAAATGCTCAACTTTTTGTGGGACATCGTCGCCTACAACCCCGAGCTCATCGAAGCCGATGCCGCATTTCGCGACCCGGCAGTCTACATCCCTGCAACTGCCCACCCCGATGCGGCGCTGTGGCAGCTCTCTGCGCCAGAACGCATTTTTGTGCATCGTGAGGCCCGCATCGAAGGCCCGGTCGCGCTCGACGCCCGCGAGGGGACCATTGTGATTGGGAACGCGCGGGTCGAGCCGTTCAGCCTCGTCCAGGGGCCGGTTGCCGTGCACGACGGTGCGTTGATATCGGGTGCACGGGTGCGCAGCGGCACGACGATTGGGCCGGTCTGCCGCATCGGTGGCGAGATCGAGAACACCGTCGTGCAGGGCTACAGCAACAAACACCACGACGGATTTTTCGGGCATTCGTACCTGGGTGAGTGGGTGAACATCGGCGCGATGACGACGACGAGCGACCTGAAAAACACCTACGGGACCATCAAAGTCACGCTCGACGGCTACGGCCAAGTCGACAGCGGGCGACTCAAACTGGGGTGTTTTTTGGCCGACCACGTCAAGCTCGGGATCGGTGTCCACCTCAACGGTGGCTCGGTAGTGGGCACGGCGTCGAATATCTTCGGGACGCACTTTGCTCCCAAGACCATTCCCGCGTTCACCTGGGGCGGCGAGCGGTTTCGTGAGTTTCGCATCGACCGGATGATCGATGTCGCCCGCAAGGTGATGGGGCGGCGCCAGATTACCCTGACTGCCGCCCAGGTCGCGATCTTGGAGCACGTCTTTGCCGAGACGAGCCGTGACCGGGGTGACAGCGACGACGACATTTTTGCCTGAGCGGGCACTGCTCTGAGACGCGAGGAACGCCGATGCACGTGGTGATACTAGGCGCGGGCCGTGGCCTGCAGACCGCAATCCGAGCGGTTCGCCCGCTGGCGAAGCGGGTGACCGCGGTCGTGCCCACCAGCAACGACACTGGGGTCGACGCTCTCATCCGGCGACTGGGGCCATTCCCCGGTGCCGGTACAGCGCTGCAGGTGATCGTGCACAATGGGCACGACGCAGCCCAGCTGCGGGTGATGCAGCAGGTGTTTGCCCCATTGGGCACACCGTTCGATGGAGTGCCCTTTGTCGTGTTCGACACGGTGGCCCATGCCGCGGCGAACGGGGGGATGCCCGACGCGCTACAGCGGCTGCGGGGTGTCGTGCACTGCGACATCGACGTGTTGATGGTCAGCGATCAGGTGCACGACGCCTGGGTGGCCGGGGAATCGCCGGCCCGCAGCAGCGTCTACTTCGCCACTGCCCACACAGCTGCCGTGCAGGGGCTCACCCTCGAGCCACCGGTGACCGCGCACCCGGCGGTGCTGCACGCACTGAAGACCGCCGACGCCGTGGTGATCGCCCCGGGTGCGCTGTATACCGAAGTATTGCCGGTGCTGCTGCCGGCCGGTATCGGCGAGACCCTGCGCTCGACGAAAGCGCGGGTCGTCTGCGTCGCCGGGCTGACGACGGTGGCTGGCCAGACCGACGCCTTCCGCGCCGTCGACTACGTGGCGCGGATTGCCCGCAGCCTCGGACGGGGCGCTGTCGACGTCGCCCTCATCAACACCGAGACCTACAGCAGCGCCGAGCAAGCTGTCCTGCGGCAACACGGCACCGCGGCACTGCGCTACGAACCGGGTGACCACGACATCCTCGAAGCACTGGGCGTGGCGTATCTCGGGCGGGCGCTGCGCACGGTGGCTCCCACGGGCGAGAGCCGCGACGCGGTCGCGTTGAGCACGCACGACGAGACCGAGTTGCGGATGAGTTGTATGATGGCATTCAAACGCTGAATCAGATAAAGGATTTTTCTATGCACGACCCGCGTATTGATCGTCTCGCCGAGGTCTTGGTCCAGTACTCGCTCAACGTCCAGCCGGGCCAATTGGTGCGCCTGCGGGCGCCGACCGCTGCTGCGCCGCTGGTGCGTGCGCTCTACCGCGAGACCGTCAAAGCCGGTGCCAACCCGTTGTTGCGCCTGACCCTCGACGGGCTCGACGAGTTGTTCTATCGCCACGCCAACGACGCCCAACTCAGCTACGTGCCCCAGGTGACCCGTGACGAAGTCGAGACCATCGACCTCGACATGTACGTCATCGCCGACGAAAACACGCGCACGTTGAGTGGTGTCGACACCGCCAAAATGGCACAGCGCCGCGCGGCAATGAGCCCGATGTCGAAACGCCTGATGGAGCGGACCGCCAACGACGAAATGCGGTGGTGCTTGACCCTCTTCCCCACCAATGCCCTGGCCCAAGAAGCTGAGTTGTCGTTGACCGACTATGCCGATTTTGTCTTCAAAGCGGGCAAACTCGACCAACCCGACCCGGTGGCCGCCTGGCAGCAGCAGCGCGCCGAACAAGAGCGCTATATCACGCGCCTCTCGGCCGCCAACCACGTCCGTATCGTCGGCCCCGGGACCGACCTGCACTACTACGTCAACGGCCGCACCTGGATCAACTGTGCCGGCGATCGCAACTTCCCCGACGGCGAAGTCTTCACCGGCCCTGAGGAACAGAAGACACACGGTTTTATCACCTACAGCTTCCCCGCCATCTATATGGGCCGTGAGGTGTCAGGTATTCGGCTCGAATTCGAGAACGGGAAAGTCGTCAAAGCGACCGCCGACAAGGGCCAAGAGCTACTTGACTCGTTGTTGGGTATGGACGAGGGGGCACGCTTCTTGGGCGAAGTCGCCTTCGGCACCAACTACGGCATTCAGCGCTTCTCGCGTGAGATCTTGTTCGACGAAAAAATCGGTGGGACCGTGCACCTCGCGCTCGGCGCCGCCTACCCCGAAACCGGCTGCACCAACCAGTCGGCATTGCACTGGGACATGATCTGCGACCTGCGCGAGGGCGGCACGGTGTATGCCGACGACCAGGTCATCCACCACAACGGGCGGTTTGTCTAACGCACGGTCAGGAATACCCATGGACATCGACGCGACGCGCTATCCACGGACCGCAGCAGCATTTGCGCAGATGGATGCCACAGAGCACTACCAGCGCATCACCCAGATGGATGCAGTCTGGCAGGGGATACGCGCGCGCGTCGCCTCCGGCGTGGCGCTCGATACCCCCCCGGTCTGGCGGGAGATCGACCGCAGCGCTCACGCCGCGCTGGCAGCCCGGGCGACCTGGCACGGTGACCTGGTCTATGCCGGGGCCGGTCTGGGTCTGCTGCACGCCGTCGAGATGGCGCGGCGCGGCTTCCGCGTCTCGGTCTTCGACCGGGGGGTGGTCGGGTGTGCCCACCGCGAGTGGAACATCACGCGGCCCGAGTTGCAGGCGTTGGTCGACAGCGGTGGCTGGACCTGGGCCGAACTCGACACCGTCGTCATGAACGAATACCGGGACGGGTTGGTACGGTTTTTCCGTGAAAAAGACGCCGTCACCCTCCATCTGCCGGAGGTCTTGACCGTCGCCCTCGACGCCGGTGCATTGCTGGCACTCGCCCGCCAAAAGTTGCTCGCCATGGGTGCCGATATCCGCGACGGATGCATGTTGGTGTCGGTCTCGGTGACTACGCACAGCGGCGCACCGGTGTTGACCCAGCTGCGCGGCGCTGATGGGACCGACGCGGTGGTGGCGAGCAGATTGGTCATCGACGGCATGGGCACGGTCTCGCCCTTGTCGCTGCAGCGCCACGCGGGTCGGCCCTACACGGGCGTCTGCCCGACCGTGGGTACGGTCGCGAGCGGCTTCCGTGAAGGGGCTGCACCCGAGCTGCACGACCGTACTGTGGGTGATATTTTGTTGACCGTCGCCGATGCGCAGCGGACGCAGCAGTACATGTGGGAAGGGTTCCCCGGCCGCGACGACGAGCTGACCGTCTACTTGTTCTACTACGACACACTGCATCCGGGGAGACCGCAGACCCGTCCGAATCCGACGTTGCTCGAGCTGTTCGAAGACTACTTCACCCTACTGCACACCTACAAACCCGACGACGGTGCGCTGCACCACCACAAACCGGTCTACGGCTATATCCCCGCGCGCCACTCACTACGGCGCAGCGAGGCTCCGTTGTTGCGCGGGGTGCTGCCTATCGGCGACGCCGCCGCCCAGCAATCGCCGTTGACCTTCTGCGGCTTTGGGTCGCACGTGCGCAACCTGCCTCGGACGACCGAACTGCTGGCGGCGGTGTTGGCCGCGGGGCGTGAGCACGACGCCGAGCTCGCGTTGGTGACCCCCTTCCAGGTCAACGTGTCGCTCAACTGGGTGTTCAGTCGCTTCATGCAGCCCTGGGGCTGGCGCGACGACGACGTCAATCACCTGATGAATTTGTTTATGGGGGTGTTGCAGCGCAACGGCACTGCCTTCGCCACGCGCTACTTCCGCGACATGATGCGCTGGAGCGACTATCACAAAATGGTATTGGGGATGTTGTTTGCCTACCCACGCATCGTATTGGTCGCC
>JBJOJU010000408.1:0-14304 GCA_046046485.1 Chloroflexota bacterium
GTCAGCGCGCTGCCAATACAGCGGTCAGGGCAGCGAGACAGCGGAGGTTTTCGGCGGGGGTCCCAAACGAAATCCGGATGACGCCGGGCATCCCCCAGCCGGCCAACCCCGAAATGGCGATGCCCTGTTGGGCCAGGGCTGCGACGACCGCGGCGTCGCTCACACCGGCGGGGAGCGGGACGGCGATGAAATTCGTTTCGCTGGGGAAGGGGGTCAACCCCAATGCGGTCAGGCGTTCGACATACAGGTCACGCGCCTCGGCGGTCTGGGCGCGGCTGGCTGCCAGATGTGCGGTGTCGGCCAGTGCGGCGATGCCTGCCGCCGCGGCGACGGCGTTGACGTCGAACACCGGCCGCGCCTTGCTCAGATAGTCGAGTACGTCGGGCTGGGCCAGTGCGTAGCCGAGGCGCATCCCCGCCATGCCATAGATCTTGGCGTAGGTGCGCAAGACGATGATATTGGGGCGGCCGGCGCGCAGCTCGGCGATCATATCGGGGAAGTCAGCGCGGGTCGCGTATTCGATGTACGCCTCGTCGATGACCACCAGCACATCGGCGGGCACGGTCGCCAACAACTGCAGCATCTCGGTGGCGCCGTTGGTGCTGCCGGTGGGATTGTTGGGGTTGCAGATCAGTACCATGCGCGTCTGCGGTGTGACCGCGGCCGCCATTGCGGCGAGGTCGTGAGCGCCGTTGCGCAGGGGGATTTTCTTTTGGACCGCACCCATCATCCCGGTGCGCATCATATAACTGATAAACGTCCCGTCGGCCATGACCACTTCGTCGCCGGCTTCGAGGTAGCAGAGGGCGATGAGCAGTATCAACTCGTCGGAGCCATTGGCGCACAGCACCTGATCGGCGTTCAACCCCACATGTGCGGCGATGGCGGCGCGCAGCGCGGTGTTGTTGGGATCAGAATACCGGTGCATCGTCGCGACGGCTGCCGACGCGGCCTGCATCGCCAGCGGCGAGGGTCCGAGCGGGTTTTCGTTGGCCGACAGCCGGTCCACGACCGGCACGACGGGTGCCCCAGCCGGGGCACTGCGCATCGAACGGATGGCGGCGATAGCGGGTTTTTGGCGCATGATGGTCACTCTTTGCACAGACAACGAATCGCATTCGTCGCATAATTATCGTGTAGTATAGCACGCTCCGGCGCAATAGAACGCGTTCCTTGCACGTTGTGAAAAATAGTGCTATCGTAAAGTGTATAGATTTTATTGTACTGTGTGCTGGTAGGAGCGCGTGTGAGCCGTGCTATTTCGCCCCCCGATGTCGTTGTCCGACGGCTCCCGCTGTACGCGCGGAGTCTGCGCTATCTCTTGAACGAAGGGGTGCAGTCGGTTTCGTCGCAGGAACTGGGCGAGCGCATCAATGTGACGGCGGCCCAGATCCGCAAGGATCTGTCGTATTTCGGCGAATTCGGCAAACAGGGTATCGGCTACGACGTCGAGCGCTTGTTGGAGCAGATCGACCAGATTCTGGGCCTCGACCGCTCGTGGGCGGTGGCGCTGGTCGGTGCGGGGCAGCTGGGCGAAGCCATCGTGCGCTACGAAGGCTTTCGTGCCCAGGGCATCCACATCGCGGCGGTCTTCGACGCGAGCCCCGACAAAGTGGGGAAGCACCTGGGTTCGATCGAGGTCGAACACAGCGACACGATGGCGCAGGTGATTCCGGCGCGCCAGATCGAAATGGCCGTCATCGCCGTCCCAGCCGACCGCGCCCAAGGGGTCGCGGATGTGCTGACCCGGGCGGGGGTGCGCGCGCTGCTCAGTTATGCACCGACAGTGTTGCAGGTGCCCAAAGGCGTCTGGGTGCGCTACATCGACCCGATTTCGGTGCTGCACAGTATGACGTTTTATCTGGCGCGCGCCGAATAAAACCCAGCCAGCACGCGCAGACCCCGGGCATATGCCCGGGGTCTGCGTTTTCATCGAATGAAAATTACCTCAGTCTGCGCTGCCGATGGGGTGAATCTGTGCGTTCGCCCGCAGCGACGGCAAGACGCTGGCGAGGTAGGCGTCGACGGCCAGGATGAGCTCGGTCCGACAGGCGCCGCTGTTGTCGGCTTCGGCGGTGCACCACGCGGTCAGTTGGATGGTGACCACAGCGTCGCGCATATCGGCGATGGTCACGGTCGCAGCGGGCTCGGGGGCGACGTGCTCGAGGCCGGCGATGACCGCGGGCAGTGCGTCGACGATGCTCTCGAAGGGGCTGGTGCGGGGCAGCGTCAGCGCAAAACTCAACCGGCGTAGCCCGGAGCGCGTGTGATTGGTGATCGCGCTCCCGTTGATGGCACTGCTGGGGATGTGCATCGTCTGGCCGGCAGGAGTGCGTAAGATGGTGACATGGAGCCGCATGGCCGTCACGACGCCACGCTGGCCGGCGATGGTCACGTCGTCGCCCACCTGGTAGGGACGGTAATAGAGCAGCATGATGCCGGCGGTGTAGGCTTTGGCGATGTCTTGGATCGCCAAGGCGACGACGACGCCACCCAACCCGAGCCCGGCGATGAAGCTCGAGGCAGCGGTGCTCCAGCCGGCCTGCGCCAGGGCGATCGAGATGCCGATGAGCACGGCGACGGCAAAGACGCCACTGCCCGCCAAGGCGGCGATATCGGTGGGGAAGCCCATCCGCACCGCACCGGCATTGGTCACGACCCGCAACTGGCGGGCGATCACGAGCGTCCCCAGCAGGATGCCGAGGACGACCAAGACCGTCGGCGCGTGCGTCAATATCGTCTCGATGATGGGCTGCATAGGCTTCTCACACTGTCTAGGGGACTGTCATGGATAGTGTAGCATCACCGACGCCGCTGCGCAGTGCATCCTGCTATACTACCCAGAATAACCGACCGCACGCCAGCTAGAATGCGGGTTCCATGGCTATCGACGACGCAGTGTTTCGACGCGCGATGGGGAGCTTCACCAGTGGAGTAACGGTCGTGACCACCCGGCACGCCGACGTGCCCTACGGGATGACCGTGAGTTCGTTCACCTCGCTGTCGCTGACGCCGCAGCTGGTGTTGATATGTCTCCAATCGCACCTGCCCACCCACACCGCGATCGCGGCAGAGGGGCGCTTTGCGGTGAGTGTCTTGGCAGCCGACCAGGCGGAGCTTTCGCAGCATTTCGCCAGTAAAATCCCCGACAAGTTCACCGGGGTCGCCTGCGACACCAATCTGCACGGGATCCCGACGATCACTGGGGCGTGTGCAGTGTTTTCGTGCAGCGTGGCGCAGATACTCCCCGGCGGTGACCACGTCATCATCGTCGGTGCGCTCGAAGATGTGGTGGTGAGCGAGCGGGCGCCGCTGGTCTACTTCCGCGGTGCCTACCACCAACTGGCATGAAGACGCAGACGCTCGTGGTCGACGCGGCGCAGCCGCAGCCCGCTGCCATCGGCGCCGCCGCTGCTATCATCCGTGGCGGCGGTTTGGTAGCAATGCCCACCGAGACCGTCTATGGCCTCGCCGCCGATGCGACCAACCCGGCGGCGGTCGCGCGGATTTTCGCCGCCAAAGGGCGCCCGAGTACCGACCCCCTCATTGTCCACATCGCCCAACTGACCCAGCTCGCGACCATCGCCCGCACGACGCCGGCGGTGTTTTCGTTGCTGGCCGAGACATTTTGGCCGGGCCCGTTGACCGTCTTGTTGCCCAAACACCCCGCGGTGTCGCCGGCGATCACGGCCGGATTCGACACGGTGGCGGTACGCATGCCGGCGCACCCGGTGGCGCTGGCGTTGATCGCAGCCAGCGGGGTGCCCCTGGTGGCGCCGTCGGCGAATCTCTTTTCGCACCCCAGCCCGACCTGTGCCGACCATGTGCTGCACGACCTCGACGGGCGCATCGACATGGTTTTGGACGCAGGATCCAGCCGCATCGGCGTCGAATCGACCATCGTCGACCTGACCCAGAGCCCCGCGCAGATCCTGCGCCTGGGCGACGTCTCGGCCGAGCAGCTGAGCACGGTGTTGGGCGACGTGTTGGTGCGCCCTCGCACCGTCAGCAACGACCAAGCCGCCCCCGCCCCGGGTATGCTGCTGCGCCACTATGCCCCACGCACGCCGATCAGCGTGTTGCGCGGCACGCCGGATGCGGTCGCAGCAGCCGCGCGTGCCGCCGCACTCCGCGACCGCATCGTCTGGCTCTGCTATGCCGAAGACCGCGCCGGCGCTGCAGCGGCGGGCATCGCGACCATCGAACTCGGTGCACGCAGCGACGGGGCCGCCATTGCCCGGGCGTTGTTTGCGGCACTGCGCAGCGCCGACGCCAGCGGAGCCGAGCGGATCGTCATTGCCGAACCACCCGGCGACGGCGTGGCTGCCGCAGTGCGTGACCGGCTCTATCGGGCAGCCGAAGGGCAGATCCAGCTGGTGTGATGCAGCGCATTGGTGTGCTATACTTGCCAGAATATTTCGACGTGACAGGGTGAAACGATGTCGTGGTGGCAGCGGATCTTCGGGAGAAACGACGACGCAGACGGGCGGGCACTGCTGGTCTATGTGCGGTGTGACAAATGCGCCGCGTGTGTCGCCGTCCGGATCGACCGCTACAACGACCTGGCCATCGAATACGGCCCCGACGAACGCGAACACGGCTACGTCGTCACCAAACACATCGTCGACAGCACCTGCTATCGCCCGATTGTCGCCACGCTGCGCTTCGACACGCAGCGGCGCGAACGCGAGCGGGTCATCTCCGGCGGCACCTACATCGATGCCGCGACCTACCGCGCCCAACAGACACCGCCGTCTGTGCGATAACCCACCGCACGGAGTGTGCGTGTGCCCAGAGAAAAGAAGGAATCGATGGATCACGGAAATCAGCAGTGGCGGCAATCGATGCGTATCCGGCTCGATATCAATAACGCCCTGCGCGACGTCGTCGGTGCCCACGGGATTGCAGCCGCAGACATCCGCGCCATGGCACCGGCCGCCGCCAAAGCCATCGCCGACATCGCGGCGACGCGGGCACACCTGGGTTGGCCCGACCTGCCGGCCCAAGACATCAGCCCCATCTTGGCAGCCGCCCAAAAGGTCATGCACGTCGAAAACTTCGTCGTCTTGGGTATCGGCGGCTCTGCGCTGGGCAACATCGCCGTCCAATCGGCCCTCAATCATCCGTTTTATAACGACCTGCCCAAGCGCGAACGCAAGTACCCGCGCCTCTTTGTCATCGATAATTCCGACCCCGATTTGAACAGTGCGCTGCTCAGCACGCTCGACCCGGCCGAGACGGTCTACAACGTGATTTCGAAAAGCGGTACCACCGCCGAGACCATGTCGTCGTTTTTGGCGGTGCGCGAGCACATCCTCAAAACCCTCGGGCCCGACGCCCTGAAAACCCACGTCATCGTGACCACCGACCCCAAGAGCGGCTTCATGCGCCAGATCGGGCTGCGTGAAGGCCTGCCCATGCTCGAGTTGCCCCCTAACGTGGGCGGCCGCTTTTCGGTGATGACCACCGTCGGCCTCTTGTCGGCGGCGGTGACCGGCGTCGACATCGCGGCGATGTTGGCCGGTGCCGCCTACGGCTACGAGCTGTCGGCCAACCCCGACGTGATGAAAAACCCCGCTGCGCTGGCAGCCATCGTCAACCTGCTCTGTGCCAAACAAGGCCAGAACATGGTCGTGATGATGCCGTATTCGCACCATTTGCGGCATATTTCCGACTGGTTCGCCCAGTTGTGGGCCGAATCACTGGGCAAAAAGACCAGCCTGGGCGGCGCGACAGTCAATGTAGGTACCACGCCGATCCGCGCACTGGGTGCGACCGACCAGCACTCGCAGGTCCAGCTGTATGTCGAAGGGCCCTACGACAAGTTGGTCAACTTCATCGCCGTCGACCAGTACAACCACACGTTGACCATCCCCAGTGCCTATAGCGACCTCGAGGGCGTCTCGTACCTGGGTGGTCATACCTTCAACGAGCTCATCAGCGCTGAACAACAAGCCACCGCGATTGCCCTCAACGACGCCGGCCGCCCCAATATCACCCACACCCTGCCGGCCATCAACGCCTTCACCATCGGGCAGTTGTTCATGATGCTCGAAATGCAGACGGCCATCGCCGGCGCGCTGCTCGACATCAACACCTTCGACCAGCCCGGTGTCGAAGCCGGCAAGATTGCCACCTACGCCTTGTTGGGCCGCGACGGCTTCGGCGAGCGCCGCGACGCGATCGCTACCGCCCGGGCCCGCCGCTCACCCGAATGGGAGATCTAGCCATGGCCGACACCCGCTGCCCGCAATGCGCTGCACCGCTCCAGACGGTGCAGCAGGTCGCGACCCACCCCGACACCACTGCCGATGTGCGGGCAGCGTTGGCGTTGGCTCCCCTTCCGGCGCAACGCCGCTCCGGCGGGTTGGGCTGCATGAGTGTCATCCTCAGCACCGCGGTGGCCTTCGCAGCAGCGGTGGTCATCGGCGGCATCAGTCAGTTCACCCTGGGCACCGATTACCCCGCCCCCGGCTACCGCTTCGGCGAGGCGGCGGTCTTCAGCGGCGTGGCGGCGTTCATCATCGTGATGGTGGCCATGTTTTCGGTTTTTGTCTGGCGCCAAGCCAACTACGACCGCATCTACAAGCAGACCGTGGTGACCTGGTACATCGCCAAGACCGCCTACGAAAACGACCTCTATTGCACGGCGTGCCAGCGCCGCTTCCCGGCTACCAACCCGACTTCGTGAGGAGACCGACATGCACACGATCGATTTGCTGCTCTGCCACGCGACGGTCGTCACCATGGATACCGACGGCACCATTCATCACGATGGTGCCGTTGCTGTACACGGTGACACCATTGTCGCCATCGGCACGACCGCCAGCCTGACCGCCCAGTACCGCGCCACCCAGACCATCGACTGCCGCGGCTGTGCCATCACCCCGGGGCTCATCAATGCCCATGCGCACGTGCCGATGAGCCTGCTGCGCGGCATCGTCGCAGATCTGCAGTTGGATGTCTGGTTGTTCGGCTACATGTTCCCGGTCGAAGGGCGCTTCGTGACCCCCGAATTCGTACGCACCGGCACGATGCTCTCGTGCGCCGAGATGATCCGCAGCGGCACCACGACTTTCGTCGACATGTATTTCTACGAAGAAGAAGTCGCCAAGGCCGCCGATGCCGCGGGGATGCGGGCCGTCTGCGGGCAATCCGTCATGCGGCTGCCGTCACCCGACGCGTCGTCGTTCGACGTCGGCCTCGAGCGCGCCACCCGGTTCATCGACGCCTGGCACACCCACCCGCGCATCACCCCCACCATCGCTCCCCACGCCCCCTACACCTGCACCGACGAGATCTATGCCCAGGCGGTCGCCCTCTGTCGCCAATACGGCGTGCCCCTGGTGACCCACCTCTCCGAGACCAGCCGCGAGGTCGACGAATCGCGCACCGACCGCCACGGCACCCCCATCGGCTACGCCGCCCGCGTCGGTGCCTTCGACGTCGACTGCATCGCCGCCCATTGCGTCCACGCCACCGACGAAGACATCGCCCTCTTGGCTCACAAGGGCGTCGGCGTCGCACCCTGCCCGACGTCGAATCTCAAGCTCGCCAGCGGCGTTGCACCCTACACCAAGTTCCTGGCAGCGGGGGTGAAAACAGGCTTGGGTACCGACGGCCCCGCGTCGAACGACGACCAGGACATGTTCAGCGAAATCCATCTGGCCGCACTCCTCCCCAAAGGGCTGTCGGGCGACCCGACCGCCATGCCGGCACGCACCGCATTCTCGCTGGCGACCTCGTCGGGAGCTCGCGCTATCCACCAAGCCGACCGCATCGGCAGCCTGGTCGTAGGCAAACAAGCCGACCTCATCGTGGTATCGCTGGGTGCCCTGCACACCACCCCGTCGTATACCTACGCGGCCGACGCCATCTACAACCAACTCGTCTACACCGCCAAAGCCGGCGACGTCCGCGACGTGCTGGTGGCCGGCCAGGTGTTGATGCGCGACCGGGAGTTGTTGACCATCGACGAAGCCGCGGTCTTGGCCGATGCACAGCGTATCGCCGGCGAAATCAACGCCTTTCTGGCCAACCGCGAAGAGCACCTGCTCGACAAAATCTTGGCGATCAGTCCGATCCAGGCCAGCGAAATCTTCGAAATCCAGGTCAAAGCCGCCATCGACGCCGCAGATATCCCACACATCCGCGCCGTGCTCGCCCGTGATCCGTTTTCGCTGCTGCGCCAGAACCAACGCACACAGTACGACACGTATTTTCTGTGGAACGACGCTGCCCTGGGCCGCATCCGCCTGCGCGAAGACCACCGCCGCGACGCCCAGGGCCGCACGCCGCCCCAGTACACCCTGACCTACACCGAACCGGGGCGCAAGGTCGAATACAACGCGGCGATGCAGCTCTCGCGGGCGCGCTATACGGCGCCAGCGAATCACACCGAGCGCTTCTACCGCGAGTACTTCCAACCCAACCGCGTCGTGACCATCACCAAAGAGCGGCAGCGCCTGCACATCCGCTACAGCGGCACTGAGTTCGCGGTCAACATCGACACCATCGCCGGTGCCGTTTTCCTCGAAATAAAGAGCCGCACCTGGAGCCAGCGCGACGCCACCCACAAAGCGGCGCTGATGGGTGAAATGCTCGACATCCTGGGGATCGCCGCCGATCGCCTCATCAAGAGCGAATATGTCGAGCAGCACTAGATACATCATCGGGCTGACGGGCAACATCGCCTGCGGTAAGAGCGCCGTCGTCGCCGAGCTCGCAGCCGCCGGCGTGCACGCCATCGACGCCGACGCCGTTACCCGGGTCCTCCAGCAACCCGGCCAACCGGTCTACGACCAGATCGTCGCCGCCTTCGGCACGGGGATCGTCGCAACCGACGGTACACTCGACCGCCGCGCACTGGGGGCGCTGGTCTTCGCCGACCCGGCAGCGCTGCGGCAGCTCGAAGCCATCGTCCACCCCGCCGTCCGTCAGGCGATCCTGGCTTGGCTGGCAGCGCTGCCTGCGGGTACGCCCACGCAGCCGACCATCGCCGTCATCGACGCCATCAAACTCATCGAATCGGGCTGGCCGGCCTATTGCGACGCCGTCTGGGTAGTCACCGCACCACGGGCAGTACAGATCGAACGTCTGATGCAGACCCGCGGGCTGAGCGCAGCCGACGCCGTTTTGCGCATCGACGCCCAAGCCCCCCAAGCCGACAAAGTTGCCCGTGCCGACGTCGTGTTCGATAATACCGGCACGCTGGAATCGCTGCAGCAGCAGGTGCGTGACCGACTCGCCCACGTCCGGGCGACGCTGGCCGCCGCTGCACCGAGAACGTGAGCGGCGACATGTCCGCCACTCTGCCACGACTCCGTGCGGGGTACCGCACGTTGCTATCCGCGTAAGCAGTTTCCTTTCCGCAGAGAAAGCATCTCCGTCATGCATTTCACCCGTTTTTGGTCGATCGTCGAAGCCACCCACGAGATCTCGAACCCGGTCACGCCGCAGAAACTCGACCACCTCATCGACGTCATGCAATTCCGCGGCGGTCAGCATATCCTCGACGTCGGCAGCGGCCGCGGCTGGATGGCCACCCGCATCGCCGAGCGTACCGGCGCGCAGCTGACCTGCGTCGAGATTAACCCGTGGTTCAACACCACCGCCCGCCAGCGTGCCCAACGCGCCGGGGTCGAAGACCACATCACCATCGTCGAATCCGACGGCCGCGCGGTCGAGTACCCCACGGCGCACTACGACGCGGCACTCTGCCTCGGAGCGTCGTTCGCCGTGGGCGGCCTCGACCCGTTGCTCACGATGCTGCGCCGCACCGTCAAACCCGGTGGGCTCATCGCGATCGGTGACATCTTCCGCATCACCGACACGCTGCCGCCGGCACTCGCCGAACTCGAGCCACTCCCCGATCTGGCCGGCCTCGTCGACCGCATCAGCGGCCAACACGCCCCCATCGAGATGTTGGTGGCCCAACCCGACGAGTGGGACCGCTACGAGACGCGCAAATGGCGGGCCGGCAACGCCTGGATCGCCGCCAACCCCGACGACCCGGAGCTGGCAGCGTTCCAAGAACGCTTCACGGCCATGCGCACCGACTACCTGCGCTACGAACGCCCCTACATCGGCTGGGCTATCGTGGTCGCACGCGTCTGATATGCAGAAAAAGACCCCCCGTGGCGTTGCCACGGGGGGTCGCTGCGTTTTCAAGATCGCAGGTCGGCGTAGAGTTCGTCGTGCTGGGCGACGATCCGATCCCACCCAAAAATATCCATCAGGCTCTTGCCGCCTCGACTGAGCAAAAACGCCGTTTCGGGCTGCGACCGGAGCCGCTCGATCGCTGCCACCAATGCCACTTCGCTGTCGGGTTCGATGAGCAGTGCGTGCACCCCATCGACCAGATCGGGCAGCGGTGCTTGGCTCTCGACCTGGGCATGTGTCGTGATGACTGGGACGCCGTGCGCCAACCCGGTCAACAAGCTCCCCCGCCGATACGAATAGCCATCGCGGAAGGGCAACACGACGGCATCGGCGGCGATGAGGTACGCCGAGACGTCGGTGGGGCTGGCATGACCCGTCATCACGACCCGCTCCTCGAGACCGTATTCGATGACCTGCTGGCGGATCGTCTCGGCGTACGCCTGGTCTTCGGCTGATTCGCCCTCGCCGCCGATCAGCGCGAGTTTCGTCGACGCGGGCAACGACCGCAGGGCGAGCAAGATGGTGTCGATGCCTTTCGTGTGCGTCAGCAAGCCGAAGTACGCCAGCAGCATGTCGCCCGGGCCCACCCCGAAGCGCGAGCGCCACAGGTCGCGGTCGTAGTTTTCGGGCGGCGCCGGCGACACATTCGCGCCGATGGGGATAAACACCGCATTGGGGTTCCACATCCCCTTGGGGTCGTCGACGACGGTGTGATAGTCAGCGGCGTTGGTCAGGACCGCTCCGTCAGCGTCTGCGATGATGCGTTTGGTGTACCAGTTGCGCAGAAAGCCGGCTTTGGGGAACAGGTAGGGTGGCAGCAAATCATGCGCCGTCGTCACCACCCGCAACCCCTGTCTGCGCTCGCGCGCCAACACCTTGGGTAGCCGGTTGATGGCGATTTTCATGTCGTATGCGCCGGTCTGATACTGGATGTGCACAATATCGGGCTGGAGCTTGGCGATTGTCTGCCGGATAATCGGGATGCAGCTGCCGTCCCACTGTTCGATGCGCACCGGGTAGATACGGGCGGCGTCGCGGTAGGCTTGACCTTGTTTGCCCGTCAGAATGGCCACTTCGTGACCCCGCCCTGCCAGGGCAGCACTGAGCCGGCGCGTGTAATCTCCGACGCCGCCGGGCATGGGTGGATATTCGGCACTGATCATCAAAATACGCATGCTTCGTTCCTTTGTGCCCTAGACGCTACGGCCCAACAACCCAGCCGCCAACGCCTGTAGTTCGCCACGGCGCACCGGGTCTGCTCCACCGACCCGTTCGAGGGCCGCGCAGGCCAACCGGTAGTGTTCCTCGGCCAAACGCGCCGTGTAGGCCTGCGCCCCTGCGGCATCGATGGCCTGCCGGGCCGCTGCCAGACCGCGGTCGTCGCCCGCCGAAGTCGCGTACAAGCGGTGCAGCGGCCCACTGGGGTCTTCGTGCTGCAGGGCATAGATCACCGGCAGGCTCTGTTTGCGGCGCACCAGGTCGGCTGCGTCGGGTTTGCCCGTCACCGCCGGGTCACCCCAGATCCCCAAGATGTCGTCTTGCATCTGGAACGAAATACCCACGTGCAACCCAAACAACCCCAGCGCCGCCGCATCGGCGTCCGACGCATCGGCCGCCAAGGCACCCAGCTCGCAGCAGGCCGCCAACAACACCGCGGTCTTGCGGGTCACCATCGCCACGTAGTCGGCTTCGCTCACCGTCTGGCGGCCTTCGAAGCTGATATCGAGGTATTGCCCTTCGCAGATCGACAGAATGGTCCGGTCGAAGCGTTCGCAGATGTCGAGCACCCGCTCGGCACGCACCCCGGTGTGACGCAGGCGTTGCAGTGCCATATGTGCCAGCACAAACATCCCGTCACCGGCGTTGATCCCCTGCGCCAACCCCCAGATCGTCCAGAGGGTGGTGCGACCGCGCCGCAGGTCGCTGTCGTCTTCGATGTCGTCGTGGATGAGCGAAAAATCATGCACCAGCTGGATCCCCGCCGCCAGGGGCAACGCCTGGGCGTCGGTGCCACCCATCATGCGGCAGCAGAGCAATGTGATAATCGGGCGCAGCAGTTTGCCCGGGTCCGACAATTCGGGCTCGAGGTCCCGGTTGCGCCAGCCGAGGTGGTACTCTTGCATCGCATAGAAATCACGGACCGCCGGCTCGTATGCGGGAAAAACCGCCTGCATTTCGGCGCGGATGACCGCGCGGATATCTGATGCCATTCGCTCCCCCATCACTGTCTTGCGGTCGTGGTTCTTGCTATTATCGCCGATATACCCGCCTGCCACAACCCGCGACCCACACGCCGGAGACGCGGTGCGAGTGTCTCGGAGGTGACTGAGAAGCGGCTGCAAGAATTATGAAAATTTTCTGAGGCCTGTAATTAATGTGTCATCCCCCCCCGTTGTTGTGTATGTAACTGGGTAGTACACTACTGCTAGTACGATACGTTGTCCTATGAGGAGTACCTATGGCGCCGAACCTTCGATTTCGCTTTAGCCCGGCTAAAGATGGCCTGGTCAAAGTGCTCGGCCCACTCGAAACAGACATCATGCAGGTCATCTGGCATGACGACTGTGGCACAGTGAAAAAAGTCCACCGCGCCTTGGCACAAAACCGCGAAATCGCCTATACAACGGTGATGACCACGATGAGCCGGCTCGCCGAAAAAGGTGTGCTCAAGCGCCAGCGCGATGGTCTCGCCTACACCTACACGCCCAGCCTGACTGAAGAAGATTTCGTCACCCTGGTTGTCCAGCAAGTCCTCGATGGTCTGCTGACTGACTACAGCGAAACCGCGGTCGACTACATGATCGACTTCCTGGTGCGCAACAATCCGGCCGAGTTCGAACGGCTCCGCGGCGTCATCAACAAAACCGCCATCGCCTAACTCCTCTCCCACGGACAACGGACAACGGAACAGCCCGCGTGCAATGCACGCGGGCTGTTTTTTCACCATCACAAACACAACCTCAGAGCACGTTGCCCCACAAGTCGTATTCGGTGGTGGTCGTCACCTTGACGCTGCGCATGGTGCCCACTTCGCCTTTGCCCCAGGCAAAGACCTGCCCATCGACCTCGGGGGCATCGCGGAACGAGCGCCCCACCAACAGCGGTCGGCCGGCGTCGTCGGTCCCGGTCCCCTCGACCAGCATCTGAATCGTCTTGCCGCGCCAGGCTATTTGGCGCTCGGTCGAGATTTCTTGCTGCAGCTGCATCACCTTGTGCCAGCGCCGCTCGATCTGCTTCTGGGGCACTTTGTTTTCGAGCGTGGCGGCGTGGGTGCCCGGCTCGTCGCTATAGCGGAAGACACCGACGCGGTCGAGCTTCATCTCGGCCAAGAATTCGGTCAGACTGAGGAACTCGTCTTTCGTCTCGCCGGGGAAGCCCACGATAAACGTCGACCGGATCGCGATATCGGGCATGGCGTCGCGTAGATCCTTGATGATGCCTTTGGTGCGCTCGATATCGGGCGGGCGGCGCATCCGCCGCAACATCGCCTGATCGGCGTGCTGCAACGGCATGTCGAGGTACTTTACAATCTGCGGGTGGGTTTTCATCACCGCGATGAGCCGCTCGGTGATGCCGTGTGGGTAGGCGTACATCAAGCGGATCCAACGACCCTCGGGCACCACCGTGCACAGCTGCTCGAGCAGGTCGGCCAGCCCGTCTTTGTTGCCCAGGTCGCGGCCGTAGTCGGTCAGGTGCTGCGCGACCAAGATGATTTCTTGGACCCCGCGTTCCATCAGCTGCTTCGCCTCGGCCATGATGGCCTCGGGCTTCTTCGAGCGCATGTCGCCTTTGAACGACGGAATCGTACAGAACGCGCAACGCAGGTTACAGCCGTCCGAGATTTTTAGGTATGCCGACGGGCCAGAGATATTGCGCTGGATCTGCGCTGTGCGCCAGTCGGCGTACTCGCCCGGCGCCTTGATGCTCACCGCCGAGGTGTCGACCGGCTTCAGATCGATGAGGTTGCCCACGCCGAACGCCGCCGCAGCAGCCGGTTTGG
Organism: Chloroflexota bacterium; assembly: GCA_046046485.1. Classification (GTDB taxonomy): domain Bacteria; phylum Chloroflexota; class Chloroflexia; order Chloroflexales; family Roseiflexaceae; genus UBA965. The sequence continues at coordinate 14,162 of JBJOJU010000408.1, forward strand.
CGACCGCAGCCGGCTGTTTGGCACGCGCACTGTCGATGACTTCGCCGATGCGCATCCACTCGCGCGTGCCCACGATCCCATCGACACCGGGCACCGCGCCGACGATTGCCCCGTGGCTCTCGGCCATACAACCGGCGGCGATG
>JBJOJU010000418.1:0-3700 GCA_046046485.1 Chloroflexota bacterium
CATCTACACCCAGATTACCTATTAGGCGCCACGCAGCAGCAGCAGCAGGAAAATATGAATCCCCGCGCCGGTACACACCGTGCACGTGCGGGGGTGTGGGCAGCCCCCGCCGCGAAACGCGAAGCGGGGGCGGTTTTTCTCTGCGTCTGCGTGCAGTTGACTCCCGTGTACATCGTGTCGGCCCCTCCCCGGACCGCTGACCAGCCGCCCGCGGCGGGGAGTGCGGCATGCAACAGCCCTGGCGCGTTTTCGTGTGGTGTCGACCACCACGGCACACAGCCCACCGCAGCCGTGGGCAGCATCGGTGCCGCTGCGCGGCACCGCTTTCCCCTGCTCACTATGCACGACCGACGGCGCGATACCGCAGGACCGTATACCCACCCAACAGGATCACCGCAAACGAAAACCACTGCACCGTGTAGCCCAGGTGCGACCCCAAACCGCCGTCGACGGTGGCGACGGGTCGCGGGCTGGTCGTGTCGGTCGTCTGGGCATCGGGTTGGATCTGGATCATGCCGGGCAGCAGTGCCACCCCGGTGACGGCGCTGATGGCGGCCGCGTCGATGCGGAACCACTTGCGCGGGTTGGTTTCGCGGCTCAGATCGTCGATCGCCGTGTCGCGATACCAGACCCCGCTGACTGTGATCTCCCCTGCCGGCGGCGGGAAGCGCGTCTGCCAGTCGTCGCCGCTGCCCGCCTGATAGGGGATCCAGCCGCGGTTGATCAACACCGCCGGCCCGTCGGCGCGGCTGAGCACCGTCAGAATGTGGAAGCCGGTGGCACCGGCGTACTCGCGGTTGCGCCAGAGGATCTGCTCGGCGGTGTAGGTGCCGGTCACGGTGACCGGCCGATAGGCACGCTGGGCATCAGGGAGCGCCAGCAACGCCTCGATCTCGATTGGTGGTTGGGCCAGTGCCGTGGCAATGGCGGCGTTGACGGCGGCGCGTTCGTGATGGCGATCGTATTGCCAGAGACCCAGCCGGACCATCACCAAGGCTGCGGCGACGACCACGACGGTCAAGTATTTGGCCCAACCATGCCAGAACAGGGGGAGGAGCTTCATGTGCGATGTGCCTCGTTGGTCGATTCGGTTTGACAATCACAGTCCCGGACTGGTATACTACACCTCGTTGTGCCGATGCCGATATAGCTCAGCGGTTAGAGCGAACGACTCATAATCGTTAGGTCGGTGGTTCGATTCCACCTATCGGCACCAACGTCCCGCATCGCTCCGGCGATGCGGGTTTTGTTATGCCTGCATGCGCAGGCGCAACAGCGGTTCCTCGACCTCGTGGTGCCAGCGTCGGGCGATCCATAGTGCTCCGAGCGCGTATGCAACGGTCACCACGAGGTCGACCCACAGCGACGCCCCCACGACCCCACCGATGCCCACCAGCGTCTGGCGCAGCGGGTAGTGGAGCAGATAGAGCGGGTACGACATCGCCGAGACGCCGGTCAACCAGCGCTCGAACCCCGTCGGCCGCGGCCGGGTGACCCCGGCGACCCACGGGAAGAGGCTGAGCGTGGTCAGCGTCAGTACCGGGATGAGCGCGACCCGCACCCAGCCGACCGTTTCCCACCCCGGCACCGTCTGGACAACCGCCACGAACCCAGCCCCCACCAGCACTCCCGACACCGCAATCCTCCCGCGCCAGCGGGTCAACGCCGGCCAACTGCGCCAGGCCCACACCAGGGCGACCCCGGCGGCGATGGCGTCGAGACGGAAGGGCACCAACTGGCGGATGACGTCGGTCACCGACCACGGGGTCGCCAGCGCCGCCCAGCTGCGCAGCGCCGCCGGCACCACCAGCAGCAGCCCCAACGTCAGCAGCAACGCCGTGCGGGGCTGCCAGCGGCGGGCACCCGCTGCCAGCAGGAGCGCGGCGAGTAGGTAGAACCACTCTTCGATCGACAAGCTCCAGGCCACCAAGAAGAAGGGCGGGTGGGGGGCGACGATGTTTTGGATGAAAACGGCATAGCTGGCCAGGTCGGCCAGGGTCGCGCCGCTCCAGCCTGCCAAAGCGACCAGGAGCAGCACCGCCCAGTAGAGGGGCAGCGTGCGCATCCAGCGCCGGTGCACAAAGAGCGCCAACGCGCGCGGATCGCGCCAGCTGGCCAGCGAACGCAGCAGCACGTCGCCGATGAGCCAGCCGCTGAGCAAGAAGAAGCCTTCGACGGCGATGCGCACGCCCCAGTGCACGACGTCGACGACGAGGGCGGGGGCGTAGACCGCCAGCGTCGGTGTGTGGCCCAGCATGACCACCAAGACGACGACGCCGCGCAGGAGCGCGAAGCCATCCCAATACTGTCGACCGGCCGTGGACCGCACCGGCACACGCCGCCCGGCCAGCCACCAATCGACCCGTTCGACGACCGCGGCCCAGGCGATCAGCAGCGCACCACGCCCGCTCCGCTGCCCCACACGGGAACCCAACCACAGCAGCGCACCGCCGACGGCGACTGGCCACGCCTGCAGCGCAGCCACTGCTAGGCATCCGATGGTCAGCGGGGTCCGGAAGGGGCGCAGCCGCCCCCACCACCAGCGGCGCAGGCGCAGCAGCGCCACACTCCCCACCAAGACGAGTGCCTGCCAGAGTGGGACGAATACGACGGCACCGCGCCAGGCGATCACCCCCACCGCCACGGCGACCGCGAGCCACGGCAAAACCTCGCGTAGCGGGCGGCGCCAAACCTGCGCCCAGCGCACCGCCAGGGCGAGCCCTGCACAGAGTGCGCCGAGGTGGACCGCTGCCGCGGCGTCGCCGCGACGCCCCACGATCAGCGCCGCGACCAACATCGTCGCCAGCCCGAGCCGTTGCCACGAGTGCAGCCGCCACTGCCGGTGCCGGAGCACCCCGGCCAGCAGCCAGACCAGTGCCACGCTGTGTGCCCAGGCTACCGGGGGCGGCAGCAGCCACCCACGGGGCAGCAGGCGGACCTCGTCGACCGCGACGCCCAACACCCGCCGGCCGTCGCTGGCAGCGGCGGGTATCGCGAGTTCGACGGTCAACGGGGCGAGCTGCCACGGGTGAAACTGTGGTGTGGTGTACGCGCGGAACCCTGGTTGGACGACGACCGCAGACACTGCCCCGTCGGCGGTCGTGCGCAGACGTTGGGGCGTCAGACTACTCGCCGAGACGACCAGATCATATGCGCCGGCACCGACCCCGGGCAGCTGCAGCGACGCCTGCGCACCGCTCCATCGGAACGACGTACCGGCGCCGTATTCGGGGTCGTAGAATCCCTGCACTGCGCCGCTGTCGAAGCGACCGATGTCGAGACGATAGGGCAGCGGCGCGGCCCAGAGCAGGCCAAGCACGAGCACGGTGCCGATGGCAGCGAGCAGACGCGTCATCGGCGGAACCTCGCGGTGATTTCGCTGAGCACCAACCCTTGGGTCGCACCGAAGTCGGGCAAGGCGGTGAATTGGGCATCGGGGAGGGCCCCCAGCGCCGGTTTTTGGTCGATTTCGACATAGCCGGAGCCTGCGACCAAGGTCACCTGGGTCCCGGTGGGCAGGGCGTCGTAGGCACTGCGCACGCCGATGATGGTCGGGCGACCGAGGGTGCGCAAGATGGTAGCGGCGTGCGACAACTCGGCGCCGACCTCGACGATGATACCGGTGCAGTGCTGGGCGATGGGCAACCACTGCGCCGTGAACGTGCGCACCACCAGCACGACCGGGGTGCGGTCGAAGCCG
>JBJOJU010000048.1:0-3170 GCA_046046485.1 Chloroflexota bacterium
CTCAGCGCCCACCCCGTGCTGCTGAATGCCACGCCGATGCGTGCCATCGCGGGGCACTCGCGTTGGGTCAGAAAGGTGTTGTCGGCGTCGACGACCATGTAGCGGCGGTCGTGGGCGAGCCCGATATCCTGGACTTCGGCGGAGTCGACGGCGATGCCGCGACAGCTCTTGATCGGGTAGATATACAGTGCGCTGACGTGCATTGTGTCGCTCATTTCGCGAGTCGTGGGCTCTCCCACGGTACATCGGCGACACCGGCGCTGTGATTGGCGGCGCGCGCTGCCACAAACAAGAAATCCGACAAGCGGTTCAAATACACCCCGATGACTGGGCTGCACGCTTCCTCGCGGGCGAGGGTCACCACGGCGCGTTCTGCGCGGCGACAAATGGTGCGTGCAAGGTGGAGGTGCGCCGCGAGCAACGTGCCCCCCGGCAGGATGAACTGCGTCAACGCCGGCAGATGCGTTTCGAGTGTGTCGATGGCGTCTTCGAGCGAACGCACATCGGCCTCCTGGACGCGGGGGATATTCGCCGCGGTGCCGGGGGTAGCCAGGTCGGCACCGACCACGAACAATTGATTCTGGATCGCGTTCAGGTACGCGTCGAGCTCGCCCACTGCGCCGTGGGCACGTGCCACCCCCAGTGCGGCGTTGCATTCATCGACGGTCCCGTATGCCTGCACCCGCAGGGTGTCTTTGGCGACCCGCAGCCCGCCCCACAACCCGGTCTCGCCGTCGTCTCCGGTTTTCGTGTAGATTTTCATCGTCGCTCCTGTGAAAAAGCGCCCGCCGTGTTTCCACAGCGGGCGCTGACGGGTGTCTCAGCGAATCTTGATGTGCAGGTCGCGCAGCTGCCGTTCGTCGACCGGCGAGGGTGCGCTCATCATCAGGTCTTGGGCTTGTTGCGTCTTCGGGAAGGCCACGACTTCGCGAATCGTCTGCTCGTCGGCCAACAACATGGCGATCCGGTCGATGCCGGGGGCGATGCCTGCGTGCGGCGGCGCACCGAACTCAAATGCTTCGAGCATGTGTCCGAATTGTTCCTCTGAGGTCTCGCGGCTGATACCGAGGAGGTCGAACAACTTCTGCTGGACGGCGCGCTGGTGGATACGCACCGAACCACTAGCGACTTCGTAGCCGTTCAAGACCAGGTCGTACGCTTTGGCGCGCACCCGGGCTGGGTCGGTGTCCATCAGACCAATATCGCTGTCCAATGGAGCGGTGAAGGGGTGATGCGCAGCATCCCAGCGCTGTTCGCCCTCGTTCCACTCGACCAGCGGGAAGTCGATGATCCAGGCGAAAGCCAACAGATTCGGATCGGCCAGGTTGAGGCGGTTGGCACACTCGCGGCGCAGTTTATCGAGGACCGCAGTCACAACCTTGAAGCTGTCTGCCACGATCAACACCATGTCGCCGGCAGCGGCCTCGGTGGCCGTCAGAATGGCCTGCATCTCGCTCGCGTCGACGTTTTTGCCGAACGACGACCGCACCTCACCGCCCTCAGCCGGCAGCGCAGCCCACAACAAGCCCTTGGCGCCGTTCTGTTTGGCGATGTCGGTCAGTTCGTCGATCTGCTTGCGCGAGTACCCGGCGATACCAGGGACACGGATTGCTTTTATCACGCCGCCGGTCGACAGTGCATTGGTGAAGACTTGGAACTGGGTGTTGGCCAACAGCGTGGTCAGATTTACCAGCTCGAGGCCGTAGCGCAGGTCTGGTTTGTCGGACCCATAACGCTCGACTGCCTCGTCGTACGACATTCGCAGGAAGGGCGTCAGTGCACGCTTGTGCGGAACAACAGCCGGCACCATTGCAGTGAACAGACGTTCGACTACATCGAGGATGTCTTCCATGTCGACGAACGACATTTCCATGTCGAGCTGGGTGAATTCAGGCTGGCGGTCGGCGCGCAAGTCTTCGTCACGGAAACAGCGGGCAATCTGGAAGTACCGGTCGTACCCGGCGACCATCAAGAGTTGCTTCATCTGTTGGGGGGACTGGGGCAGTGCGTAGAACTCGCCCTCGTGGACACGACTGGGGACGAGGTAGTCGCGTGCGCCTTCGGGCGTCGACTTGGTCAGAATGGGCGTCTCGATTTCGACGAAGTGCTCGTTGTCGAGGAAGTCACGGATGAACTTCACAAACCGATGCCGCATTATTAGATTGCGCTGCATGCGCTCACGACGCAGGTCGAGGTAGCGGTATTTGAGGCGCAGGGGTTCTTCTTCGTTGCCGTCGCGGTTAATCAATAACGGAGTCTGCTTCGCGGCATTGAGCACTTCGACCGCAGTGGCGACGAGTTCGATTTCGCCGGTCGACAACTCGGGGTTGACTGCTTCTGTCGGTCGGGTGCGGACCTTCCCGGTGACCTTGAGGACATATTCGCTGCGGGCCTCTGACGCAATGGCATGCACTGCGGCGTCGTTGGCTGCATCAAAAACGACCTGGGTCAGACCATAGCGGTCGCGCAGGTCGATGAAGATCAACGGGCCGTGGTCGCGGCGACGGTGCACCCAGCCAGCCAGCGTGACAACCTGCGCGTCGTGGGCTGCGCGGAGCTCGCCGCAGGTGTGTGATCGAAACATGATATTCCCTCTCGCTGCTATCGCATCATTGACCGGTATTATAGCACCCAGACGTCTTCAGCGTCGTTTGTCCCGGGTGGCGACGACGACGAGCTGCTCGCTGTCGCTATGGTATGGCGTGAGCTCGTAGTCTCCATAGACGGCATCGAGCGAAAAACCACACCGTGCGAGCAGGTGTTCGAGCTCAAATCGCCAGAAATAACGCATCGAAAACGACGCGCTCACGCGCTGGAATCGCTCACTGCCGTTGATGTCGTAGAGGAACACCACATGGATTTTCTGGGCGGCGACATCGCTCCACTGCGCGACAAATTTCTGCACGGTCCGGCCATCGGGCAGTGCGAACTGTTTGTCGAGCACCGTGTCCCCCCGATAGTCGGGCAGGTGGCGCATATCGGGATTGAACAGATCGATGACCAACGTGCCACCGGGTCGGAGCGCCCGATACGCACGCTGGAGCGCCGCGATGTGTTCGGAAGTTTCTTGGAGGTGCATAAATGAGTTCAACGCGACGATAGCCAAGCCGTAGCGCGTGTCCGTTTCCCACGTACACATGTCGGCACAGACGGTGTCGAGCTTCAGATCT
>JBJOJU010000087.1:0-3713 GCA_046046485.1 Chloroflexota bacterium
ATCAGCGCACGAGCGAGTCGTATGAGAGGATTTGCTCCTTGTCCAGGGCTGTACAGTGGGAGCTGGATACCCCGCTCTTGGAGCGCGACTCGTATGGGAGGGATGAGGTTTGTGTCAGCGCACACGATACTGACGGTCCGTCCCGCCGAGAGCGCTTGGTGTGCGATTGTCGCAGCAGTGGTTACTTCGTCGGTGCTAGTATCGAGACCGAGTCGTGTCGTCTGCCCGTGCATCGACGCATACTGTGCTCCCGGCAACGGTGTCTGAGGTGTGTGAAGACGGTCGATGAGCCGTCGTGAAACGGTATCGGCGACCGACCATGGCTCAATCTGTGGAAATCTTGTCAAGAACGCGGCGACCGCCGCGAGCTCGGGGGCTGGTTGCGTGTCTTCGGTGTCGTGCAGCAACCATGCGCCGACAAAGCCGGTGACGTTGCCACCAACGAGGCGTTGAAGAGCACGCAGCTGCGCCGGATTCGCCTCGTGGAGTTCGACCGCGCAGATGCATTCGACGGCTGGGACTTCCGGTGTGAGCGCATTGTAGTGGAGCGCAACATCGTCGTAGCCAATCGCACCAGCTGCAGTGAGGAGCCGTTGATACGCCAAATAGACCGCCCCCAGCTCGGTACGCGGGTCGATGTCACTCGTGGTGCCCCAGACAGCACGCTGACCCGACATATAACTCAGGAGAGCTGCCATCTCTGGTGCGGCACCGCGGTTTTTCCCATAGGCTGCGTAGAGCGGACCTCCGACTGTCTGCCAAGCTGCTTCGACAAATGCCATGCGTTCGTAGGCGCTCAGAACCCGCAACGGGGTCTGTGCGAGGACGCTCCGCAGCAGGAAGCTCTGCAACGTCGAAGCACTACAGTACAGCGCTGCCGCTGGCGAAATCTGCTTCTGCCACCAGCGGGCGTGTTCCCGCTGTGCTGTCAGGTAGAGTGCTGGGCGGCCAGCACTGAAGGACGCGACAAATGACAGAAACGCATCACTGTAGATCGCTTGCGGATACCGATACCGGAGTGCGCGCATAGACACCTCCTTTTGTTGTTTGTTTCAGTATAACGCACATCTGACATTGGTAGGCGTCGTGCCATGCGTGGTAGGATACCCAGAGGCCGCAGGGAGGATGGAGTGACCCCGTTAACCCCAGAACAACTCGCCGTCGTCGCGCATCCCACGGGGGCACACGCACGTGTCCTCGCCGTCGCCGGGTCGGGCAAAACGACCACGATGGTGCATCGCGTCTTGCAGCTCCTGGAGCAAGGGGTCGGCCGCAGCGGCATCCAGGTGGTGATGTTCAACGTGCTCGCGCGCAAACAGTTCACCACCAAGCTCGCCGAAGCCGGCTGTGCAATGCGCACGCAGCCCGCCATCGACACCTTCCATTCGTGTGCCTATAAAATCATCCGGCGGGCCATCGAGCACGGAATCTACGCCGACCCGAAAGAACAATGGGTCGAAGACGATTCCGAGCAGGCCCGGCTGCTCGTGCATCGGGTGAAAAGCGCCCTCGAGCGCGAGGGCGTGGTCGAGCGCAACACCATCGATGTCGACGTCGCACTGGCGGCTATCGGCCTCTGGAAGGGTGAACTCATCCCCGCCGACCGCCGGCGCGCGGCTTGCAGCGGCGATGCCGGCTTGATCGACATCTATCTGCGCTACGAACACGAACGCGAACAACGCCAGGCGATCGGTTTCGACGACTTCGTGCCCATCGCGGTGCAACTCCTGCGCGATCATCCCGCGTTCCGCGAACACATCGCCGGTCACCTGCGCTATCTCATCGTCGACGAATACCAAGACATCAACGCCGGCCAGCAGGCGTTCATCGAATTGCTGGCGGGCGCGCAGGCCGACATCATGGTCGTCGGCGACGACGACCAGACGATCTACGAGTGGCGGGGTGCCCGCCCCGACTACATCGTGCGCCACATGGCCGGCACCCTCAACGGCAAGCCGGTCCACGACTACACGCTGTCCCATTCGTTCCGCTTTGGGCCACTGTTGGCACAGACCGCGCAGAATGTGATAGCCAACAACACCATCCGCATCACCAAACCACTGACCGCCCACAATATCCACCAACAGACCGATGTGTTTTTCGTCAGAGAAAGCGCCGAACAGAGTACCGAGGCCGATCAGATGCTCTGTCAGCAGCTCGTGGCATTGGTGCAGCGCACCGGTGCTCCTGAGCAGGTCGTTGTGTTGGGGCGGACGTTTTCACAGCTGCAGGGCCTCGAAGCAGCCTGCCTCCAGCGCCGAATCCCCTACCGTGTGCTGGGGCGGCGCCCGTTCTTTGAACGGCGCGAGGTGACTGCGCTCGTCGACTATTTGCGCGTGGGCGCTGCCTGGCACGACCCGATCGACGGCGACATCGAACAACAGCTGCTCTCGATCGCCAATCTCCCCAATCGTTTTCTCAGCGCCGATACGCTCAAAAGCGCACTCAGCCAGGCGCAACGGCAACAGGCGACCGTCGCGATGTTTTTCCATGCGCTGACCGACCCGGTCCGCTCGGCGCTGGCTCGGCCGGCCCGGGAACGCATGAGCAACCTCGCAGACATCTGCGCCCGGCTCTACGAGCTCTGGCAACAGACCCAACCGGTCAAACACGCCCTCGATGCGGTCATCGCTGCGACCGACTATACCCGGCACTTCACGAATTACTACGGCAACGGTTCGGAGTCGTCCGATCGGATCAGCTGTGTGACCCAGTTTGTCGAGTACGCCGGCAGCTCCGGGTTGACCATCGGCGATTTCGTGCAGCATTTCGACAGCCTCGACCATACCTTTTCGTACCCCGAGGAGCAACAAATCCTCTTCACGACGGTGTATCGCTCCAAAGGATTGGAATACGACTACGTTTTTATCCCACGCGCCCAAGAGGGCTATATGCCGGTGCTCCTCGAAGACTCGTTACAGGTCTGGGATGCCGCCCAGCGCAGCACCCCGCCGAGTCGCAACGCCGAGAGCATCGAGGTCGAGCGCCGGCTTTTCTATGTCGCCATGACACGGGCCAAACGGGCGCTCTACATCGGTTTGTCGGCTCCGCCCAAGGCGGGTGATGTCATGGAGAGTAAGCCGGTCGAGCCGTCGCGCTTTGTGGCAGAAATGCACCTGGCCGAGACGGCCGCGATCGTGAAGCACCTCCCCGCTGCCACCGACGGCGGTACCCTGCTGCATCTGCTGGAAGCGCTCAAAACCCACGGGGCGTCGGATGTGCTGCTGCAACAGCTGGTGCGCTACTTCCCCCGCCGCGACGGCGTCGCGCGGATGATCGGCAACGAGCGCATCCCACGCTGGCCACCGGTTGTCCGGCAGATCGCCACAGCGCCGGCCCGGCGCCGTGGCAAATCACCCGACATCCCGTGGTGGGCGAAGGTCGACCCGAATGCGTTGTCGGAGCGCGACTAAGCCGCGCCCGTCGCCGGCGGACAGATCGTCGCGACGCTCGCCGCGTGCAGGGCAATCAGATCTTCGTGGGGGAAGTCTTGGCCGGCATAGCCGCCTGCCAGACACGCAGCGACCCGGAGCCCCTGTGCCCGGATCCACATGGCGACCAATTGTTCACGGACCGCGATAATGTCGGCGGTGATGCCTCGCAGGCCGCCGATCTGGCAGCCCTCGTAGATGTCCATCCCCGCGTTGTAGAGCACGAGATCACCGGGAGCGACCGATGAGGTTGCTGCGGCCAGCATCGATTCGACAGTGGCG
>JBJOJU010000152.1:0-2701 GCA_046046485.1 Chloroflexota bacterium
TTACTTCATCATGCAGAAGCACTACGCCGAGACGCTCGTCACCACCGACACCGTCAAGAGCGAGCTGACCGCACAACTCACCGAGCAATCCAAATCGACGGAGCTCCAGGCACACGCCGCGCACATCTTGGTCACCGAAGAAATCTCGGCGACGAATGTGCTGCAGCGCCTCGACGCCGGAGAAGACTTCGGTGCCTTGGCCAAGGAGCTCTCGCAAGACCCGGGTAGCAAGGAAAACGGCGGCGATCTGGGTTGGGTGGGCAAGGGTAATTTCGTCCCTGAGTTCGAAAAAGCCATCTTCGACGACCTGACGGTCGGTGCCACCACCAAGACGCCGGTCAAGACCGACTACGGCTACCACATCATCAAACTGCTCGAGCGCGGTCAAAAGCCGTTGGTCGACCCGGCCAAGATCGACGAAATCGTCGCGTCGCAGCTCGAAAGCACGCTGCAACAGAAGCGCTACGATGCGGTGACGACCAAGATCGAAGAAGCCCGCACCAAGGGCGTCGCCGATCAGACCATCGTCGTAGCACCGACCCAAGTCGTCGGGACCGCGGTCCCTGCCGCCGAAGCACCGGCTGAGGCGCCAGCTGCCACGCCGGCTCCCTAATATCGTTCATCCTGGAGGTTCCATGATTACCATCGCCGGGCTCGGTATCGGTTCCTCCCTCCCCGACGGCGTCGCTGCACTCGTGCATGCGGCGCCGTCGGTGTGTGTACGGACGGCGGGGCACCCCGCTGTGGCGGCACTCGCACGCACCGACCTCGTCTGCTACGACGCCGAGCTTGCCCATGCCGATGCGCCGAGTCGCATCGCTGCCGCGCTGCTCGCGTACGAGCACGACGTCCTCTACCTCGTCCCCGGCCATCCCCGTGTCGCCGATGCCACCGTCGCGGCGCTCGTCGCGGCCGCACCGGAACGCTGCCGTATCGTCGGTGGGGTCCACCCGCTCGACGCGTACGCCGATCTCCTGGGGATCCATGCCGCCTCGGCGACTTCGCAGTGGGCCGACGCGCTCAGCTGTCTGCCGACACCTGACCCCCGCCCCTCGTGGGCCGATCAGCATGCTGCGACCCCCTATCGCGACGTGGTCACCCCGGCGCCGGTGCGCCCACACGCCGACGCGTGGATTCTCAATATCCACGATGCACCGACGGCGACGGCGGTGCGCACCCTGCTGCGCAGTGTCTATCGGGCAGAAGCGGCCTGCGCCGTGTTCCGTGGGAGCCACCAGGTCGAGTGGAGCAGCGTCGGGTCGCTGCCACTCCCCGAAACCTACCCGTGTGCAGTCTTTCTGCCGGCAGAAACCCCGCTCGACAACGTCCGCACCGCTGACGGCATCACCTACATCATCCAGCGCCTGCTCGGGCCCGGAGGGTGCCCGTGGGACCACGAACAGACCCCGCAGTCACTGCGCCGGACCCTCCTCGAAGAAACCTACGAGACCATCGACGCTATCGACCGCGGCGATGACCTGAGCCTCCGCGAAGAGCTGGGCGACGTGCTGCTCAATATCCTCATGCAGGCCGAAATGGCGCGACTCGCGGGTCGGTTCACGCTCGACGACGTCTATGCACAGGTCGCCAGCAAGTTCATCCGTCGCCACCCGCATGTCTTCGGCGATCTCGCTGCGGCGACCAGCGACGCGGTGCTCAACAACTGGTACAAAATCAAAGCCAGCGAAAGCGGGACAGCGACGCCCAAAAGCCCCCTCGCGGGCGTCCCCCTCACATTGCCCGCGTTGACGGCGACGTCGGCGCTCATCAACAAATCCAAGCGCTACGGGATGCACATCGTCGACATGCCGGCACACCCCCCGACCGAAGCTGGACTGGGTGAGCAGTTGTTCGCCATCGCGGTCATCGCAGCCGAGCACAATCTCGATGCCGAGGCTGCCCTGCGCGAAATAAACGCCAAATACCGCAGCCGTGTCGACGCACTCTATGCGCGCGACGGCAGTCTCAGCGGGCACACACAGGAGTTGTGGCGCGATGCCGATCGGGATGCATGAGGTCCAACTCGATCTCGTCGTGGCACTGCGCAAACCGCATGCCTGCGGCACCAACCAGTGGCGCGTGGTACGACTCGGCGCCGACATCGGTGTGCGCTGTGAACACTGTCGCCACCGAGTGTTGCTGCCACGCAGCGCATTCGAACGCGCGGTGACCACGATCATCAGCCGGCCGCCACCGACGACACTGGAACAACCATGACGACGCCCCAGCTGCCCCAGGTCCTCTTTCTGGTCGGTCAGACTGCGGTGGGCAAGAGTGCCCTCGCACTCGCAGCCGCACAACACTACGGTGGCGAAATCATCTCGGCCGATTCGCGCCAGATCTACCGCCAGATGGATATCGGTACGGCCAAACCGACCATCGCCGAACGCGCGCTCGTACCCCACCACCTCATCGATGTCGCCGATCCTACCGATTGGTACAGCCTGGCGATGTTCCGCGCCGACGCGGTCGCGGCAATCGACGATTGTCTCGCGCGCGGGGTGTTGCCCATCGTCGCCGGGGGCACCGGGCAATACCTCGCGGCGTTGCTCGAAGGCTGGACCGTCCCCGAATTGCCCCCCAACGACGCGCTGCGTGCCGAACTCGAAGCATATGCAGCGACCGCCGGTCATGACGCACTGCACGCGCGACTGGCAGCGGTCGATCCCGCGGCAGCCGCGTCGATCCATACCACCAATAT
>JBJOJU010000206.1:0-7324 GCA_046046485.1 Chloroflexota bacterium
TCGGCGATATGTTCGCATGCGCCCTGCTCGATGACGCGAGTCTGAAATGCTTCGGTTCCGGGGCCAGTGGTCGACTGGGCACTGGCGACGAAACTACCATCGGCGAACACCCGTTCATCGACGACATGGGTGACAACCTGGCCGCACTCGATTTCGGCACCGGCCTCACCGTGCGCACCGTTGCCTTGGGAACCAACCACGCCTGCGTCATTCTCAGCAACAGCGCACTCAAATGCTGGGGTTCGAACGAATATGGTCAACTCGGCTACGGCAATACCCAAAACTACGGTGACGCGCCCGACGAAATGGGCGACAACCTCCCAACGGTGGATCTGGGTACTGGCCGCACCGCGGTCGCACTGAGCCTGAATGACACCCACACCTGTGCCCTCCTCGACAATGCCACCGTCAAATGCTGGGGCTTCGGATTCAGTGGTCAACTCGGGACCGAATCGGAAGTCATCATCGGCGATGGCCCCGGCGAAATGGGCGACAACCTCCCCGCCATCAATCTCGGCACCGGGCTCACGGTCAAACAAATCACCACCGGTGACGCGCAGACCTGCGTGCTCCTCAATACCGATGCAATCAAGTGCTTCGGCTACGGTGGAGAAGGCGCGCTCGGCTACGGCGATACCACTCGTCGTGGCGCCGAACCCGGCGAAATGGGCGACAACCTCCCCGCCTACGCCGCCGACCCGAGCACCGGTATCGCGACGATGACACCGACCCGTACCACCACTCGGACACCCACTCCGTAACCATCCCGCCGAACCCGAGACCGCATACGCAGCACAACAGCAAGGAATCGACACATGCCACTGCGCACCACCATCGGGCACATCCTCGGCGTCATACTGCTCTGCAGCCTCGTTGCGGTGGCGGTCATGACGCCGCAACACCCGACTCCCGCGACCGCAGCCACCGCGCCGACAAAAACAAAGACCCGCACCAAAACCAAAACCAGCACCCGCACCAAAACGCGTACCGCCACGCGGACGCTGACCCCTTCTGCGACCCCGGTGAACATCGCCGGGATCTCGCTCACCGCCGGTGGCGCCACGACGTGCGTCATCCTCCCCGCCGGTACGGTGCGCTGCATCGGACAAAATTCCTACGGTACTCTCGGCTACGGCGACACCACCACCCGTGGCAACACCACCGGGACCGCGTACATCGCCTTACCGAATATCAATCTCGGCACCGGTGCAATCGTGCGACAGATCTCGATGGCGTACGAACACACGTGTGCGTTATTGACCACAGGCGCGGTCAAATGCTGGGGCGCGGGCGATTTCGGCGTCCTCGGAAACGCCGACACGACCACTACCATCGGCGACTCCAGCGACGAGATGGGTGACACCCTCGCTGCGATCGCATTGCCTCCCGGGCGCACCGCTGTCAGCATCGCCGCCCACCGTACGAATGCCTGTGCCATTCTCGACAATGGCGCACTGACGTGTTGGGGCGACAGTATCGGCAACAACGACAACATCAGCCACGGCGCAGACGCCGACTCGATGGGGGCTAACCTCCCCATCATCAACCTGGGCACCGGGCGTACCGTCACCAGTGTCGATGTCGGTGATGGGTTCGTGTGCGCACTCCTCGACGATGCGACCCTCAAATGCTTCGGCTACGGCGAAAACGGGAGACTCGGATACGGCAGCACCAGCACCCGCGGCGTCTACGCGGGTGCCAATGACATGGGGAACAACCTCGCTGCCCTCGACTTCGGCACCGGGGTCAGCGTGTCCAGCTTCGCACTGGGAACCGGGCACGGCTGTGCGATTCTCAGCAATAAGACCGTCAAATGCTGGGGCAGCAACGGTCATGGGCAACTCGGGCTGGGTAATACCAACGATCGTGGCGATACCAGCGGCGAAATGGGGAGCGCGCTCCCGGTCGTCAATCTGGGCACCGGTCACTACGCGGTCAAACTCGCACTCGGCACAGAACACAGCTGCGCGCTCCTCGAAAACAATACCGTCAAGTGCTGGGGCAAGAACGACGACGGGCAACTCGGTCAAGGAACCTCCACCGACATCGGCGACAACGCAGGCGAAATGGGGAACGCATTGGCAACCTCGAACTTCGGTACCGGGGTCACCGTCAAACAGATCGCCCCAGGCAACGCCCACACCTGCGTGCTGCTCAACACCCATGCCATCAAATGTGTCGGCTGGCCCCGTGAAGGTCAAATGGGCTACGGCGATGACATCTCGTATGGGAATTCGCCGAGCAACACCGGCGACGCGATCCCACAATATGCCGCCGATACTGCCAATGGCGTGTTGACCAAGACCCCGACCAAGACCCGCACCCCGTCGAAAACGCGCACCCGCACCAAGACACGCACGCCGACACCCAAACCATGACCACACCTGCGGCACCGTCACACCCTGCACACGACTGTGTGTGGGGTGTGCGGCGTCGCGCCGCGGTGCTTCGATGGCTCCAGACAAACCAGCTCCACATCGCGGTCGACTGCTTCCCGCTCGGTGTGCAGCTCCGGTGCATTCCATACATTTTCCGCGCACCTGACGGCCGGAAAATTCTCATCTCCGTTTTTTTTAACAAATGCACATATACTGGTAATGTCGCTTTTCGCATGCATACGCGTGCTCATTCACCAATCAGCCCCCACTCCCGGTCGATCCGACCAGCCGAGCATATGGAAACCCGCAGCTGCGGCGTTTCCGCGCAGCTGCCCGCAACAAAAACTCGGACAGCACGAACCCGGCAGCTGATTAATTTCAACAGAAATATACATAAATCTCTCGTATTTTTCGACGAAAAATGCATCTATTTGCTGCAATTATTCATGTATTTCTTTACATTTTTGCACAGATACGATATTGTGAAAGCAGTTCCCATTTTTCTCACGAAACGCGTGATGCTCCGTGCGTCACCCGCAGCGAGGTCTGTATGCGCTCCTCCTGGCATCGACTCGGCGCGGTCCTGTGTGTGCTGTGCGTGATCGGCACCGGTACGGTATTCCGCACCCAACAGAACACTGCAACCGCGCACGGCGGGCTCGTCGTGCGCGCCACTGCCGGTGCACCGCGCCGCATCCCCGTGCGCCAGCAGCGCACGCAGCCGCTCCACTTGCGCCGCAGTCAACCACGGGCATTCATGGGCTCATTGACCGCCGTGGTGCCATTCGGCTACCTACCCGCCAGCCCCGGGGCACTCGATACCCGTTCCCTCGCCGCGATCGCGGCCGGTGGGTCGCATGTCTTGGCCACCCGTGACGACGGTGCCATGGTCGCCTGGGGCCAAAACGGCGCTGGCCAGAGCACCGTGCCTGTCGCATTGGGGCCCAGTAGCACCAACCCCGAAGAAATCCTTTCGTTCGCCGCGGGTGCGTTGCACAGCGTCGTGCTGTCGCAGACGCTCGACCCAATCAGCGAAGCCACCGTGTACAAGGTGCGCGCCTGGGGCAACAACCTGACCGGCCAGACGACCGTACCCGCACGGGTCAAAGCGGCGACGACGACACCGGTCATGGTCGCTGCCGGGGTCGCGCATTCGCTGGCGTTGATCCACGAGACCGACGCGACCAGCGGCCTCACCACCGGCTCAGTCGTCTGCTGGGGTGCCTGCATGGCGGTGCCCGCGCAGCTGACCCGCTTCGATATCGCCGAGTATGCGGTCGTCGACCTCCAGTCGGACGGATCTTTGAACGCCGCGCTGCTCAGCGACGGGCGTATCGTCAAGTGGGACAACAACGCCATCGGTGGGGCACCAGCGGTCTATACCCCGGCCGACGGTGTGCCGTTCACCCAGATGTCGGTGGGTGGGACCTTTGTCTTGGCCATCGACAGCACCGGCGTCCTCAGCGGCTTCGGTCTGAACACTTTCGGCCAGCTCACGCTCCCAGCGGTAGACTGTTGGGCGGCGGTGTCCGCCGGTACCAGCCACGCCGTCGGCATGAGCTGTGACGGCACCGCCTACGGCTGGGGCCGCAACGACATGCACCAGCGCGACATCCCCCCCGAGATGCCCAACGCCGTCGAATCCATCATCGACATCCAGACCTACGGCGACACCTCGTATGTGCTGTATCAGATCGACCCGACCTACACCCTGACCCGCTGGGGTGCAGACGCGACCGACCTCCCGTCGGTGGTGACCGGCATCCAAGACGTCGTCGGCGGGGTGAATCACAACCTGGCAATCTTGGAGGATACCACCGTGGTCGCCTGGGGCTCGAACAGCTCCGGCCAGCTCGACGTCCCGGCGGAGTTGGTCAATACCTCGGCAGTCGCCACTGGCACCAATCACTCGCTCGCCATCGACACCGACGGAGTGATGTACGCCTGGGGATCGAACAGTGCCGGCCAGCTCGACATCCCCGCTGATCTGGGTCGGGTCGTCACCATCGCCGGCGGGCGCGACTTCAGCATCGCCCGCGCCATCAGCAACACCGGGACGTTCGACGAATTGGGTGCACCCATCTACACCGACCGCCTGACTATCTGGGGCAACCCCGCCAAGACACTGCCCAGTGGTCTCGAAAATCTCGCCGACATCAAGTGTTACGACAACCACTGCGTCGCCGCGACGATCGACATCGTGACGGTGGCAGGCGAACCCGTCGATCAGACCCGTTTCGTCGATTGGCTCTACACCGACGACACGACCGGTGCCAAAACCGTCGTCGAGCGCACCCCGCCCAATACCGACACCAACTTCGACCCCAACGTCTATGCCGTCGGCGCCAATCACCTCCTCGTGTCGCAGTGGTACTACCACGCCGACGAGGTAAGCGAGCTGTATACCCAGAAGGTCCGTGGCTTCACAAACGGCAGCGCACCGCTCGGGGTCACTACAGAGCAGATCATCTACACTCAAGACTCCGTCGACATGCCCGAAGTCACCACGCTCGCGGCCGGGGCTAGCCACAGCGTCGCACTGCTCGACACCGGCGAGGTGCGCTGTTGGCCCGCCAGCGCAGTTGGCTGCGCAATGCCCGCCACGATCGTCGACACCTCCATCATCGCCGCCGGCAAAAACTACACCCTCGCTTACGCCTTCATCGACAGTGCGCGCATCCCCACCGTCACCCGCACCCCGACCGAGACCTTCACCGCCACCACGACCCCCACACCCTCCAACACGCGCACAAAGACCGCCACCAAGACACACACCCGCAGCAAGACACCGCTCCCCACCAAGACGTGGACGCACACGCGGACCTACACCCGGACACACACGCCCAGCCCGACGGCGACCGCGACCCGCACCGCCACCCGCACCGCGACGCCCTCGTTCACCAAGACCGCGACTCCGACCAAAACCCCATCTCTGACCCCGTCCGAAACACCGACACCGTCCGATACACCCACCCCGTCGGACACACCGACCCCCTCGAACACCCGCACGAGCACAAAAACGCATACACCGTCGCCGACCAAGCTCCCGACCAAAACCCGCACACCGTCGCGGACACGCACCCCGACGCCTAAACGCTGACATTTTCGCAGCAGGAAAAAGCCCCACGCATCTGCGTGGGGCTCGTTGTATCGAGACACTGCCAATTGTGATCGGCTATGGAATTTTGGCAACGACCACTGTCGGCAGCATCGTCACGCCGTAGGGGAAGCGATAGATGCTCTGACTCGGTGTGCTCACATACCCGACATCGTCGACGAGAAAATGACTGATCAACGCGCTGTTGGTCGTCACCGTGATCCTGAGTGTCACCGTCTGCCCACGCAGTGCACTGACATCGTACGAAAGCGGGACATACCCGAACGGGGTATTCGTGGCGAAACACAGCGGGATGGTCTCGACGTCGACACCATTGATGCGGATGACTGCGCTGTCTCCACCTGCACCGCAGACCGTCGCCTCGGATTGGCTCGCCGTGTACAGTCGCAGATACGACGCTTCCGCAGGGATGGTGATACTGCTCTGAATGACCGAGGTTTCTTCGTCTGCGCCGCCCATCCACGCAAAGTACCGCCCGGACCGCGGATATTGTGCCACCGTGCTATTGGTCGCGATGATGGTGTACCCGAGGCTCGATGATTCACTCCAGCCGGTCAGACCTGCCTCGAAATCACCGTTGGTGATACTCGTCGCCCAGCTGGGCAACGCAGTCGCCGTGGCCGTCCGCGTCATGGAAGGCGTGCGCGTCGCGGTCTTGGTGCGACTCTTGGTTTTCGTGGCGGAATGCTTCGGATTCCGCGTCCGTGTGCGGGTGGGTGACTTACTCTTGGTCGGTGTCCGGGTTTTCGTGCCGGTCGCAGTCGCGGTGGCCGTTAACTCTGCCCGTGCCTTGCGCACCGCAGCACCGACATCGATCCGCGGGATCGAGAGCGCGTCACCGTTGCGCGTGTCTGTGATTGTTTTGCCCGTGCTGCGGAGCAACTGTAGCACCGTACTCACCGAAGCCGCCGGCACGACTTGTTTGGCCAGCGCCCATGCGCCGGCGACGTGCGGGGTCGCCATCGAGGTCCCCGGCCAGTCGTCGTAGCTCACCGTGCTCACCGCGATCGCCGACGTGATGCGATTCCCCGGCGCCATCAAATCGAGGAGCCGATCGCCCTGCGCATTGGGCAGATTGGCCGACGCCCGGGGCCGGTTCGAGAACGCTGCTGGCGCGTCGAGCGTGCCCGTTTTGGCAGACGTGGTCGCGCCCACCGCGATTGCCGACGAAATACACGCCGGTCCACCGATGGCGGTCAGCAATGATTCGTTCCCGCTCGCGATGACAGTGGCGACACCGACGCTCCGGAGTGCATCGATGGGAGTCTTTTCGGGGTCGCTCGCACATGCAGCCATCGTGGCGAACTCGCCACCACCCAGGCTCATGTTGACCGACGCCAGCGTGCCCCAGCTCGGCGTATTCCGGTTGGTGTAGAGCCATTCCAATGCCGAAATCTGGTCGGACGTAAACGACATCACACAGCGCGAGACACCGTCACACTCCGAGGCAGCGAACGAGCTGAAAACTTGGACCGCGATGATTTTGGCACCGGGGGCGACGCCCCGCAGGGTGACACCACCGCGCGTCAGTACGTTGCCGGCGATGATACCGGCCACGTGGGTGCCGTGGTCACACAGATCCACACAGGGCGTCGCAGCACCGGCACCGGTGGCGCTCTCCACTCCGCCTGCACACAGACTCGTCGATTTCGAACCACTATCGGTCGTCGAAAAACAGGCTTCGTCAGCGACCTGCCCGGCGAGAAACTCGTGCGTCGACAGGACCCCGGTATCGAGGACAGCGACGGAGGTACCGGTCCCGTCGATGCCGGTCCCCGAGGCAACGTCAGCGCCGATGATGCCCACAGATTCGGACAACGCCGGCTTC
>JBJOJU010000228.1:0-2509 GCA_046046485.1 Chloroflexota bacterium
GACCGGGGTGCTCGACGGCAAGAAAGTCATCGTCGTCTCCACGGCCGAATCCGAGATGATCGGCAGCGACCATTCGTCGCTGGTGCGCACGCTGGGGACCGACACGACGTTCTACTACAGCAACTCACTCGCCGAAGACGAATGGGCGGGCCGCGACCGCGTGCTGGTGTGGCTGTGGGAGCAATACGGCGCCAGCGCCGCCCAGCACATCGCCCCCGTACCGGGTTTGGTGAACATCATCGGGCCGACCTATGGCTGCTTCAATGCACCGAGCGACCTTGCCGAGATCACCCGCATGATCGAAGGCGCCGGTGGCACGGTCAACATCGTCTTTCCGTATGCGACCACGTTGGCCGATATGGCGAAATTGGCTGCTGGCTCGGTGACGATCGTCTTGTACAAAGAATTCGGGCAGGGACTCGCCGAAGCACTGGGGCGGCCGATGCTGCATGCTCCCTACGGCATGAACGACTCGAACGCGTTCGTGCGGGCACTCGGGGCGTTGTTGGGGACGCAGACCCAGGCCGAAGCCTTCATCCAACGCGAGAAAAAAACAACGCTGCAGGCGGTCTGGGATCTCTGGCGTGGCCCGCAGGGGGACTGGTTCAGCACGCTCGACGTCGGCATCGTGGCGGGCCGCGGGTTGGCCGACGGGCTCGAGCGGTTCCTGGGCGACGAACTGGGCATGAAAGTCGCCTTTTCGGCGGCACGGCCGCGCCGACCGGGTGACTACGACAACGAGGGCATCCGCCAGCATATCCACAAGAAAGCCCCGTCGTTCTTGTTTGGCTCGATGAATGAACGCATCTATCTGCGCGAGGCGGGATCGCGCTTCACCAATTACATCCCCGCGGCATTCCCCGGGCCAGCGGTGCGCCGCGCGGTGGGGACGCCGTATATGGGTTACCGCGGCTGCGTGATCCTGATGCAAGAAATCGTCAATCGTCTGTATGACGGTTTGCTCAATTTCTTGCCCGTCGACGGCGCCTATGCTGCGGCACGCGGCCAAGGTGGGCCTGGTGGAGCACCGGCGCAGGCGGGGGCAGCCGCACCAGCCGGGAACTTGCAGTGGAGTGCCGAAGCGCGCGAACTGCTGGATGCCGAGCTGGCCAAGTTGCCCTATTTGCCACGGATTTCGGCATCGCGCCAGCTGCAGATGACCATCGAAGGCATTGCCCGCCAGCGCGGCGTGACCGAAGTGGACGCGGCATTGGTCCAGGCGGGTTTGGCAGCCGCGCGCCAGTAGTCACTATGGCCAGAGCCGGCACTGCAGCAACGCTGCGGTGCCGGTTTTCGTTGGATGCTACAATCCTGACATTGACCGACACGGAGTACCCATGGAACAGGCACGACAGGCTATACAAGCGCGGATTGTTGCCGCCGCACATGCAGCGGGGCGCAATCCGGCCGACATCACGCTTATCGCAGTGAGCAAGACACACCCGGCCGAGACCGTTCGTGCCGCGTATGCCGCAGGACTACGGGCATTCGGTGAAAATCGCGTGCAAGAGGCAGAAGAAAAAATCGCCGCCTGTGCCGATCTCGGCCCGACGGTCGAATGGCACTTGATAGGACATCTGCAGCGGAACAAAGCCAAAAAAGCGGCATCTCTGTTCGATGTCGTGCACTCGCTCGACCGTGTGGAACTCGCGCAGGCGCTGAGCCGCTATCGGCTCGAGGCAGGGCGTGCGCCGCTGCGGGTATTGTTGCAGTGTAATGTCTCGGGTGAGGCGAGTAAAGAGGGCTATGCCGCCGCGGGGTGGGAAACCGACCCCGCGCTGGCAGCGCAGATCATTGCCGATGCTCGGGAGGTCAGCGCGCTGCCCGGTCTGCAGCTCATCGGGTTGATGACGGTGGCGCCCTATGCCGATGACCCGGAAGCGGTACGGCCGGTGTTCGCCTCGTTGCGCCGCCTGCGGGACATGCTCCAGCGCGCGCTCGGAATCCCTTTGCCGGCGTTGTCGATGGGGATGAGCGGTGATTTGGCCGTTGCGATTGCCGAAGGCGCCACCATGGTACGCATCGGACGCGCGCTCTTCGGTGAACGCGGATAATCGACGCTGCCCCGAACACACACCCACCGACCATGACCGGTCGGTGGGTGTGTGTTTGCATGCGCCGGCTGGGCTAGGGCACCAGATACGGGCGGGCAGGTTGTTCGATGGGGGTGACCGAATCGGCGACGAGGAGCGGGCGCGGAGGGCCGTCGCTGCGGTCGATGGACATCGTGCCGCGGACCAACACCCAGGTATCGCTGCGCAATCCGGGGGCACCACCCCAGACCACGCGCATCCCCACGCCACCGGCATCGGCGGTGCAGCATTTGAGGACATAGCGGGCGACCATCACCTGATTAGCTGGCAGCCCGAGATCGGGGTTGACCACGACGAAGCCCTCGAAGGCCGCAAGAGAGCCGTCGTAGTCGGTGATGTCGATACTGCTGGCAACCGCCCACTCGTAGAGATTCCACTGGGCGGGGTCCGCCGGGGTCGACGCCGCTGGTAGGGCC
>JBJOJU010000230.1:0-3863 GCA_046046485.1 Chloroflexota bacterium
TGCTGAATTCATCAATGCGCTCATCGCCGTCGTCGGCCCTGCGGGCGTGGTGCGGGGCGACGACGCCCTGCTCACCTACGAAGCCGACGGCTGTGTGATGGACCTGCACGCGCCCAACATCGTCGTATTGCCCCGCAGCAGTGAACAGACCGCCGCCGTGGTCGCGATTGCGCACCAGGCACGCGTGCCCGTGGTCGCCCGCGGCGCCGGGACCGGGTTGTCGGGCGGGGCGACGCCCATTCACGGCGGCGTGGTCATCGCCATGACGCGGATGGACCAAGTCCTCGAGGTCGACGCGGCCAACAAGCGCGTGCGCGTGCAGCCCGGCGTCATCAACTGGGAGCTCTCGCAGTACCTGGCGCCGCACGGGTATGCCTTCATGCCCGACCCGTCGTCACAGAAAGCCTGCACCCTGGGGGGCAACATCGCCAACAACAGCGGCGGCCCCCACTGCCTCAAATACGGGATGACCACCAATCACGTGTTGGCACTACGCACCGTGCTCCCCAACGGCGAGCTCATCTGGACCGGCAGCGGGCGCATCGACACCGTGGGTTACGATCTATCGGGCATCATCACCGGCTCCGAAGGCATGTTCGGCATCGTCACCGAAGCCTGGGTGCGCATGACGCGATTGCCCGAAGCGCTGCGGGTGGTGTTGGCGCTCTTTCCCGACATCCCCTCGGCGTCGCAGACGGTCTCGGCGATCATCGCCCGCGGCATCTTGCCCGCCGCCCTCGAAATGATGGACAAACTGGCCATCAAAGCCGTCAACGGCATGTACAAACTCGGGCTGCCCGAGTCGGCCGGGTCGGCACTGCTCATCGAAGTCGACGGTGTTGCCGACGGGCTCGACGACTTGCTGGCGCAGGTGGTGGGGATCTGCCGCGAACACGGCGCCCTCGATGTCCGCCCGGCGAAAACCCCAGCCGAGCAAGCCCAACTCTGGGCTGCCCGCAAAAACGCCTTCGGCGCGATGGGGCGGCTGTCGCCCAGTTACTACTTGGTCGACACGGTGGTGCCCCGCACCAAGTTGCCCAGTATCTTGGCGCACGTCGGTGATGTCTCGCGCGATTTCCACCTGCCCATCGCCAACGTCTTCCACGCCGGCGACGGCAACCTGCACCCGTTGATCCTGTTCGACCGCCGCGACCGCGCCCAGCTCGAGCGGGCACTGGGGGCAGCGACCGAGATTCTCAAAGAATCGGTACGCTTGGGCGGCGTGGTCAGCGGCGAACACGGGATCGGCGTCGAAAAACGCGACTACATGGATATTTTGTTCACCACCGCCGACCTCGCCGCGATGGCCGGGCTGCGCCGGTCGTTCGACCCACTCGATTTGTTCAACCCGGGCAAAGTCTTCCCGGCGCGTGCCGGCTGTGGCGAACTGGCCGACCTGCGCCGGCAATCGATCGCCGCCGCCGACGTGGGTGCAGCGCCCGCCGGCACATGGATATAACGCCAATGACAGAGCAATCAATGAATTTTTCGACCGATGCGGCGACGTTGGCGGCGTACACGGTCCACGGCGTCACCCCGACCCGGGTCGCCTTCCCGTCCGATGCCACTGCCTGCGCGACACTGTTGCGGCACGCGGCCCAGCATCACTGGTCGGTGGTGCCCTGGGGCGGGGGCACGCGGCAGTTGGTCGGTGCACCGCCGACCCGGGTCGATCTGGTGGTGGTGACGACCCAGCTCGACCGGGTGCTCCAGCACGAGCCCGACGATCTGACGATTTCGGTCGAAGCGGGCATGACGGCGGGGGCCCTGCGGCGCTACCTGGCGCAGCACGGCCAGATGATCCCCATCGACCCGGCTATCCCCGACCGGACGACCATCGGCGGCATGCTGGCCACTGCAGCCGACGGGCCACGCCGGGCACAGTACGGTATTTTGCGCGACATGATCATCGGTATCAGTGTCGTCGAAGCCCACGGCGAGCCGTCGCGGGCCGGCGGCATGGTCGTCAAAAACGTCAGCGGCTTCGACATGATGAAGCTCTACCACGGCAGTTATGGCACACTGGCGCTGATCACGGCCGCGAATTTCAAACTCATCCCCATCCCCCCGGCCCGCGGCAGTGTACTCATCGCCTGCACCGACCTGGGGACGGCGCTGACCGTCGTCGACGCCGTGGCAGCCTCGCAGCTGACTCCGGTCGCCTGCGAACTCGTCGACACCGCGCTCGGTCGGGCATTGGGCGTCGACGCCGCGTGGTCGGTGGTCGTGGCAGCCGAAGGACCAGAAGCCGCCGTCGAACGCCACCTGCGCGACGGCGTCGCACTGGCCGCACAGCACCACGCAGTCGCACACGCAGCCCGTGGCGACGCGCACGACCGTCGGCTTGCGACCATCGCCGACGCCTGTGCGACCGACCCACTGGCAGCTGGGGAGCTGGTGCTGCGCTGGGCGACCGTGCCCGCGTTCGTGGGCGATGTCGTGCGCCGTGTCGCGGGCACTGCTGCGCTACACGGGGGCGACCCCACGGTGCACGCACGCGCCACGGTGGGCTGCGGTACCATCCGCGTCACCGGGCTGTCGAGCGCCCAGCAAGACGCGTGGATCGCCGCGTTCTCCGAAGTCGTCGCCGTTGCGACGACGGCGACCGACCTGGCACAGTATTGGCACGCGCCCCACGGCGGGACCGCGGTGATGCAGCGGATCAAAGCCGAATTCGACCCACATGGCCGCATGAACCCTGGGCGCTTTGTGGTGTGAGTCGCACCGCTGCCCCCAAGAAAACAACCACAGCCCCGGTCACGCTCGTGACCGGGGCTGTCTACGTGCGTCCGCGGCAGCGTTTTCTATGCAAAAAACGACAAAATGATGCCGAACAACACGAAATTCACCAAGTGATTGCCGATTTCGATGCCCCAGACGTACAACGGATGCGCAGCGAAGAGTTTGTTCACCAGGTAGGTGGGCATCACGAACGCCAACCAAAACAGTACCCCGGCCGAAATACCCTGCACCATGTCGTAGCCCTGCGGGTAGACCGCGTGCAGCACGACCGACATGAACAACGCCTGCACGAAGCACGCCACGAAGGTCAACCCGAAGACCATGCCCATGTTCTGGCCACTCCCGGGATTTTGACCTTCGGCTTTGCCGATACCCTTCCACCAGACGGGGAAGAACGTCTTGGGGCCAAACCAGATCGACCCGCTCACGATGGCGGCGATCATACACAACACCACTCCCAGCCAAGGAATCGCACTAAAGTCAATCATTTCGGACCCTCTCACAGAACGAGCGCTGAATTGTATGAGAACCTTGCGTTTTCGTCAAATAACACGGAAAAAAGTGCTACAATACGGCGCGTTTCTGTCGAGGAGTGTCCGCATGACAGCCTTTATACTCAACCTCCCCGTGCGGTCGCTCAAAACCGCCTCCGCGTTCTGGCAGCAGCTCGGGTTTGCTCTGCACCCGACGTTCCAGAGCGACACGGCAGGGGCGGTGGTGCTCAGTGAACAGGTGCTGATGATGCTCCACGAGCACACGACCTTCGCGCTGAACACCGACCGGGCGATCGCCGACCCGGCGACGAGCACCGAGGGTGTCTTTTCGATTGCCTGCCCGACCAAAGCCGCGGTCGATACTGTCATGGCAGCAGCCCTCCAGCACGGCGCGCGCGAATTCGGTCACGGCGCCGACCACGGGTTTATCTATCATCGGTCGTTCGTCGACCCCGATGGGCATCAATTCGAGCCGTTTTGGATGGAACAAGAGTAAATCTTGGCCACAGTGCCCGATTCCATCAGCCGTACACGGCTGAATGCGGCGCAAACTGTGGTCAGCGGCGCACCAGTGACAGACCTCGGAATTTTGGCCAGCGTTCATCGTTCATCGTTCATCGTTCATCG
>JBJOJU010000234.1:0-2564 GCA_046046485.1 Chloroflexota bacterium
CCACAGGAGCCGCAATCGTAAGCCCCAATACGATACCGCGCACAAACGATTCCATCCTTATTCCTCCTTGGCATGGTGATACAAAAAGCCCGCCTCACCAGTCTGGTGAGGCGGGCTTGTAAATGACAAGCACACTCAACCAGACACGTGGTCCGGCTTCTTCGCGCGCTTTTGCAGTTTCTGGCTGAACAGATGCGTTTCTTGCATGCGAGGAGTATAGAAGAGTTAGTCGAGCCTGTCAAATCGCGTTGCAACCGAATATTCCGGCATTGACTGTGGTACAATCCTCGGACAACTGCATCGTACTACGAGGTGTCGTATGGAGCTCACCGTTATTCAGACGCTCTATCTGCCGTTCGTCCTCAGTTTTGTTGGGGTCGCTGTCGCTGTCCTGGGGCTCCTGCGACTGGTACCCGCTGTCGGCACGTGGTGGGTGCAGTTCGCCACGTTCCTCGAGCGCCGGGCGTTTTTTCAGACCACGACCCAAGAACGCAACCGCCTCGCGGTGCTGCGGTTTTTCTTTGGTTTCATCATTTTGATGCGTGCGATCGACGTCGCACGCTTTTTATTACCGTCGGAATGGACGACCCGCGTCGGATTGTTCAGTGGGCTCGAGCTCTTCTTTGCCGTCTGTGTGATGCTGGGTCTGCTGACACAACTGTCGCTGGGGTTTTTCATCGTGGTGATGTGGCACATCGGCGAACGGACGCTGGGCACGAGTACGTTGGGC
The DNA here is from genome assembly GCA_046046485.1 of Chloroflexota bacterium. Taxonomy (GTDB): domain Bacteria; phylum Chloroflexota; class Chloroflexia; order Chloroflexales; family Roseiflexaceae; genus UBA965. The sequence continues at coordinate 731 of JBJOJU010000234.1, forward strand.
AACGACGTCGGTGCTATGGTTGCGGTATTCTTCCTGTTGACAGAATCAGGGCGTCAGTTATCGCTCGATAGCCTGATCATCCGGCGCGTCCCCTGGCTCCGCCCGGTGCTCTGCTATAGTCGCGCGATACCCGGTCAGACGACTATTACCGTTGCCAAGTTTCTGATGATCACCGCCTATTGGCTCGTCTGTGTCTATTCACTTTCGATGCATCTCGGCGAGCCCGCTTGGACGACCGGCGTGACCGGCCCGATGTTGTTCGCGAGCAACTTCATGTCGCGCTTCCACGCGCTCATCGAGCCGATTCTGCTCCAGAGTACCCTCGCCGTGCTGCTCGCACGGATATCGTTGATCTTCATGATGGTCTGGTATCTCGTCCTGATGCCGTGGGTCGTCTTGGGTGGGTGGTGGCGGACGGCGGTGATTGTCTGGGGGATCTTGTTCTATTTTCTGTCGGCAGCCTTCCTCCAGCTCGGGTCACTCGCATACATCGAAATGATCATGTGGATTGCTTGTTTCTGGCCAAAATGGGGCGTCGACGACACAAAGAAACTCTTGCTGTTCTATGACGATAAATGTAATCTGTGCGACCGCACCGTCACATTTTTGCGCACCGTCGATGTGTTCGACCGGGTGACACTCATGCCGGTTTCGAAAAACCAGCCAGCGCTCGATCGCTACGGTATCGCCACCGACGCCGCACTAGAAGATTTACACGGGGTCCTGCCTGATTCCGGCACGGTCCGCGCAGGCTATGCGCTCTATGAGCAGCTGGCGCGGCACCTGTTGCTGCTGTGGGTGTTGATCCCGCTGCTCTGGCTCGGCCGGGTGCTGTGGGTCGGCCCCGCGCTCTATCGGTATGTGGCAGAACGGCGGCGTGCCCTCGCAGGAGTCTGCACACTGCCGAGCCCGAAACCCGAATGGACCGTTGCCACTCTCCATGCAACCGGCGTGTCGCCGTTGTTTCAGATTATCGCCTGCCATATGTTGCTACTGGCTGTGGCATACACGTTGGCGATGCCTGCCCCCTATCTGGGCAAGAAAGGCGACAAAGAGAGCCGACTCGCGGTCGCTGCTCATGTCTATGGGATCGCCCCCATCAATGTGTTCAATGCCACCGATTTGCACATGGTCGACAATTGGTTCACATTGACCGATGTTGTCAGCGGGACCGTGGTTCCCATCTTTGCTCCGGATGGTTCGCGCTTGTCGATGCACGCATCGGATCGGCTGTACTTCGGCAACACGATCAAATTCCGCCGTGGTGAAATCGGACAAACCGATTGTGCATTCGAGCGCAGAGAAAAGAGCATGCGCTATCTTGCCCGGGTCTGGCTGGCGACGACCGATTTGGCCGGCCCGCGGATGATTCACTACACCCAATACCATCAGCCGCACCCCGATCAGAAGCTGCTCACCCAAAATATCTATCGGGAGTCGCCGGTCGAAATCCGCTGCGAAGTCGACTTCGAAATCCCCTGATGGCGAGCGGCAGCGGGGCGTGTGACAGCGCCTCGCTGCGCAGCCGCGTACCCGCCGTGGTCGGTTGTGGTGAGGAAATGTTATACTGCACCCCATGAATACTCGTGTCGTACTCGGGCGCACCCTGCGCACCAGTGTCTGGTACCCACTGCTCACGGTCGTGGGTATTTTTCTGTGGCAATATGCCGCCGGCTATAATCTCCGTGACGAAGGATTTCTCTGGTACGGTGCCAAAGCCGTCGGCTGGGGCGATGTGCCCATGCGCGATTTCATGGCGTACGACCCTGGCCGCTACTACTATATCGCCGCCGTGATGCGGCTCTTCGGTGATTCCAGCGTCGTGATGCTGCGG
>JBJOJU010000262.1:0-6016 GCA_046046485.1 Chloroflexota bacterium
GTAATCCTCAAGCTGCCGATCTACCTCGACTCGATCGGGACGGTCTTGGTCGGCGCGTTGCTCGGACCGATCGCCGGAGCAGTCACAGGCATTTTGGGTACCGTCATCTGGGCCGTCACCCTCAACCCCGGTGCAATGCCCTATGCGATCGTCGCCGGTGTCATCGGGCTCATGGCGGGTGTGTTCGGGAAGCGCGGCTTGTTTGCGACCACCTCACCGGCTGCCGTCGGGGCAGTGGTCGGCGCTTTGTTCTTCTTGGCGATGAGTGTGTTTGTGCTGACCCTGGTGACCTTCACCGGCGACATCTGGGCGATCGCTGATGCCGACGGCGCACAGATTTCACTGACGTCGTTGTTTGCGAACAACGCTGTATTGTTGAGCGGCATGATTGTCGTCGGTGCCGTCGCAGGGTACTTCTTGATCCGCAACGGTGGCTACATCGGACTTGCGGGCATCCTGACCGGCATCGTCGCTGCAGCAGTCTCAGCACCGATCAGCGTCTACGTCTCGGGTGGCTACAACGGTTCGGGCACCGATATGTTGGTCAGCGGCTTCCAAGCAGCGGGGAACAGCATCGTGACCTCGGTGCTGGCCCAAGGCATGGTGTCGGATCCGTTCGACAAGTTGGCGTCGTTCATGGTGGTGTGGGCGATTATCAACCTGCTGCCGTTGCGCGTCCGCGACCGCTTCTCTGCAGAATAACGCCACGGGAGCGTCTATGCCGGCGTATGACGCCTTGCATCCATTAACCAAACTCACCTGGGCTGTCGTGTGTATCACGGCAGCCTATCTGTCGGTCACCCTCATGCCTGCGACTGCGGCGTGTCTCGGCGCACTCGTACCGGTCGTCTGGTCCGCACAGCGCAATAAGATCCTGCGCCTCCTGCCCTGGTTGATCCTGCCGATTACCTTCTCGGTGCTGTTGTTCCGGGTCGTGCTCTTCCCCGATGTGATGGGCGATCCCATCGATGTCGCCGGGTACACGCTTGGTCGCGCAGCCCTCACCCAAGGAATCGTGATTGTACTGCGCTACACCACCCTGTCGACGGCGTTTTTGGCGGTCTTTCAGACCACGCCCACCGCGCAGCTGACACAGGCACTCGCCGAAAAAGGGATGCCACGCAGCATCGAGTTCATCTTGCTGATGGCGCTGCAGATTATCCCAGACATGCAACAACGCGCCCACGACATCCTCGAGGCGCAACAATCACGCGGGCTGGTCATCGACACGCCGATTCGACGTGTCCAATCACTGATTCCGCTGGTCGGCCCACTCGTTGTCGGTGCCTTGGTCGATGTCGAAGAGCGCGGAATGGCGCTCGAATTACGGGCGTACGGCGCGACCAATCGGCCCACGCGGTTGCTCCATCTCGTCGACACGCCGGTCCAGCATGTCCTGCGCACCGTTCTGCTCTGCGCGACAGCGGTACTGATTGGTTTGGTCGTCGTGCGAGGAACCATGCTATGAGCGCTCAGATCGAACTCGCTGAATTGACCTTTACCTATGCCCGTGGCACGACCCCGGCGTTGGCAGGTGTGACGCTTTCGATCGAGGGCGGGAGCCTGACCGCGATTATCGGGCCAGCAGGTGCAGGGAAAAGTACGCTCTGCGCGCTCTTGGCCGGCTTCATGCCGGAATTCTTTCGTGGGCAGCTCACCGGGAGTGCACAGGTCGATGGGCAATCACCGTTGACCACGAGTGTGCTCGGGATGCTGCCACACGCCACCGTTGTGCTGAGCCAAGCCACGACCCAGATTTCGGGTGTGTGCGCGACAGTGGCAGCCGAAGTCGGCTTTGCGCTGCAGAATCTCGGCTATCCTGCCGAAGACATCGCATCCCGCGTGGCAGCGGCCTTGGCGACGATGGAAATCAGCCACCTCGCGGACCGATCGCCCTTCCAGCTCTCGGGTGGGCAACAACAACGGCTCGTCATCGCGGCCGCATTGGCCCTCGACCCGCCGGTGTTGATCCTCGACGAGCCGACGGCACAACTCGACCCACCCACCGTCGCGGCACTGGGTGTCACCCTGCGCCGGTTGGCGGCGAACGGCAAGACCGTCGTGGTCGCCGAACAACACCTCGACTGGGTCGCCGCCTACGCCGACCGCGTCGTCGTACTCGCCGCTGGCCGCATCCATGCTGATGGCACCCCGGCGCAGGTCATTGCAGACCCACACGCGGCACTCGGCCGTTCATATGCCGTCCGGCTGGCGGCACACGCGACCAGCTGCGGCATCTGGCACGGTGCGACACCGGCGACCACAGCAGAAAGGCTGGTCTCGGGTATCGATCATAGTGCACAACCGGTTGCACAACCCGTCGTAGCACCGGTCATACCGGATCCATCGCCCGTGGTCGTCTGTCAGAATGTGCGCTTCACCTACCCCAATGGCGTCGCCGTGCTGCACGACGTCGACCTGCGCATCGGCCGCGGTGAACGTGTCGCACTGCTCGGTCGCAACGGCGCCGGCAAGAGCACGCTGTTGCGCCATTTCAACGGGCTCTTGCGACCGCAGCATGGGAGCGTGTTGCTCGACGGTCGCGATATCCGCGGGCGAGCGCCTGGGAGCCTCGCGACCACGCTCAGCATCGTCTTTCAGGATGTCCGCAACCAGCTCTTCGCCGCGTCGGTCGCAGCCGAGGTCGCCTACGGGCCGTCGTTGCTGCGCCTGCCAGCGCTCGAACAGCGCCGCCGAGTCGCGGCTGCACTGGACTTGTGTGGGCTGGCCAGCGATGCCGAGACGCACCCGTACGACCTCCCGGTCGCCCGGCGGCGCCTCGTGGCGACCGCGGCGATTCTGGCACTCGAGAGCACGGTCATCTGCCTCGACGAACCGACGGCTGGTCTCGACCCTGCGAGCATCGACGTCCTCGCCGCGGCCATCGACACCGTCGCTACGCAGGGTCGGAGTGTGGTGTTGGTCACACACGACCTCGATTTCTGCGCTGCCCACACTGACCGCATCGTTTTGCTGCAACACGGCCGTATCGTGCTCGACGCACCCTGGTCGGCACTGACCGATGCCGACATTGCCCTCCTCGAACGCGAAGTCGGCTTACCACTGGGCTACACCGTCGCGCGCGCCGCGGGCATCACTGCGCAGACCCCGCTGCATCGCGTCTTGACCGACCCCCGCGCACTCGCTTAGTCGGGCCGCATCAACAAGAGTGTCGTCGTCCCGTGTGCATAGAGTGCCCCGGTAGCATCATAGATCCGGCCTTCGGCAGTCCCGGTTCGGCTGCCCACATACAATGCCTGACCCTCGGCACGGAGCTCTCCACAGTCGAGGGTCATCGGTTTGGTGAAATTTACTTTGAGCTCGAGCGTCACATACCCGACGCCTGGCGGGAGCATCGAAATCACTGCGACGGCCATCGCGGTGTCGAGCAGGGCACACGCCAAGCCACCGTGGGCGATCCCCATCGGATTCTGATGGAACGCCTGCGGGGTGACCGTGAACAAAGCACGGCCCGACTGTGCTTCGTGCCCGTGGATGTCGAGCAGTTTCAACATCGGCGACATGGGAATATCGCCCCGGCGGACCGCTGCGACATACTCTGCTCCACTCAACGACCGCATCTGTTCACGGTATGGTGCTGGGTCTTCCCACGAGACGATTCGTGTGTATTCGGTCACGACAGATACCTCCGCTGCATCAAAATCGATTCGGTCCCCACCCGGTTCGGCATGCGTGTCTGTTCGACGAAACCACTGCGCTGATAGAGTCTGTACGCAGGGTTGGTCGTGCGTACCCACAGGCTGACCGTGCGACCAGCAGCATCGGTACAGGCGAGCAACGCAGCCAACAGCGTCGTCCCGATCCCCTGCCCCTGTGCTGCCGGCACCACTGCGAGTGCGAGTTCGGCGTCGACCGGGAAGCCTGCGCTTTCGTGACCGATGGTCGTGCCGCTGCGCACCCAGGCGGCACCGATTGCGTCGACGCCGTTCCACGCCACGATGCCCAGGTCGCCGGGTTGGCCCCACGTATCTGCATGCGGACGCAGGAATGCGTCGTCACGGGCGGCAGTGAGGTCGACAACCCCGTCTTCGTCCATCCGGGCGGCGTAATACAACATGTGCCACAGCACGTCTTGGTCCGCCGGCGTCGCCCGCCGTAGTGCAAATATCACTGGAACAGCCTCCGCGGACGGCGAAACTCAGTACAATGCTGATTATTATGACACGGACACATCACGTATGACTGCTCCTGCGCTCCACTGGTTCCGCCGCGACCTCCGCCTCGCCGATAACCCAGCCCTCGCCACCGCTGCCCGCAGGTCGGCCGGTGCAGTGCACCCGGTGTTCGTCATCGACCCGACGTTGACCCAATCGCGCCGTGTCGGAGCCAATCGCCTAGCGTTCCTCTATGCCCGTTTGCGCACGCTCGATGCAGAATTACGCAGTATCGGCAGTGCACTCATCGTGCTGCAGGGCGACCCGCGGATCGTGCTACCGGCATATGTCGCAGCCCACGGTATCGGCACGGTGACGTGGCAGGCTGATCCCGCCCCGTGGGGCGCGGCGCGCGACGCTGTGGTCGCAGCACTGCTCACGGCGACGGGAGTTGCGGTCGATACCAGTGACAGCCAGATTTTGGTCCCCGTCGCCGCCATCCGCAGCGGCACTGGGTCGCCGTACACCGTTTTCACTCCGTATGCAAAACGTTGGCGCCAACTGTTGGCTGTACCGGCAGCGATTGATACTCCGTTCCTCGCGCCCGTTGTGACCGCACCTGATGAGCTCGCAGTGCCTGCAGTGACCTGCGATATCCCGCTGCCTGACACACGCGAATCGTATGCACGCGATCTGCTGCAGCGGTTTGTGGTTCGGCGTATTGCACAGTACGACAGCGGTCGTGACCAGATGGCTCAGGCTGGCACCAGCATGCTCTCGCCGTATATCCGCTTCGGGATTCTCTCAATCCAGGCATGCGCGCGGGTTGCGTTGTCTGCCGATGGTCCCGGTGCAGCGGTGTGGCTTTCCGAACTCGCGTGGCGTGATTTTTACACCCATATCGCGGCTCATTTTCCGCATATCCGCGCGGGGAACTATCGACGGCAGTATGACGCCCTCCAGTGGGAAAACGACCCACGGCTGTTCGACGCGTGGTGTCGCGGCCAAACCGGCTACCCCGTCGTCGACGCCGCCATGCGGCAGCTCACCAGCACGGGCTGGATGCACAATCGTGCGCGCATGATTGTGGCGTCGTTTCTGACGAAAGACCTCCTGATCGATTGGCGCTGGGGCGAACGGTTTTTCATGCAGCATTTGCTGGATGGTGACACGCCGGCCAACAACGGTGGCTGGCAATGGGCGGCGAGTACCGGCACCGATGCGCAGCCCTACTTCCGGATTTTCAACCCCAGTAGTCAAGGCCAGCGCTTCGACCCGGATGGGGCATATGTCAAACGCTTTGTCCCCGAACTGGCACGGGTGCCTGCGCAGTACATCCACACGCCGTGGCTGCTCACACCGATGCTCCAACACGCATATGGTGTCCGCCTCGGTGTCGATTATCCGCACCCAATCGTCGATCACGCAGCCCAACGCCCCAAGGTGATGGCGATGTTCGCTGCTGCCCGTACTGACGCAGCGGGTGAATCTGACGGCAAGAACGGGTGACCACACCAGGCCGTCGGTAACCGTGTAAAATACGGCGAAACTCACTGTAATCTGGACCGATCCGAGACAGAAAGACGCACTATGCTGGGTACGCTGAAACGCATCCTCGTCGGTAAACCGTTGGCGAACGAACAACTCGCACACGAGCGCATCCCCAAACGGACGGCGTTGGCAGTCTTTTCTTCGGACGCGCTGTCGTCGGTCGCGTATGCAACCGAAGCCATCCTGATCGCATTGATGTATGCAAACCGCGAGGCACTGGGTATCTCGACGCCGATTGCCATCGGCATCACCGTGTTGCTCATCATCGTTTCGTTTTCGTACACCCAGACGATCAACGCCTACCCCAACGGTGGGGGCTCGTATATTGTCTCGCGGGAAAATCTCGGCAC
>JBJOJU010000310.1:0-5110 GCA_046046485.1 Chloroflexota bacterium
GCCGGTCTCGATGCATCGTGGTCGCTCTGGAGTGGGGCGACACTCACGCGCACCAATTTCTCCGGGACGAATCTGCGCGATGGTGATTTCGTCGGTGCTGATCTGCGGACTGCGATCCTCACCAACGCGGTGTTTCATTCGAGCACCATGCGCGGGGTGAATCTCAGCGGGGTGATTACCAATGCTGATTTTTCATACGTCGATTTCCAGGGTGCCGACCTCAGCAACAGTATTCTGACGCACTATCTCAACGGGACGAACATGACCGACGCCGATCTCAGCGGTGCCGATCTGCCTATCACGAAACTCAACGACGTCACCTGGCTCAACACCATCTGCCCAGACGGCACCAACAGCGACGACAACGGCGACACCTGTCTGAATAATCTATCCCTACCTGCGACCCACACCCCGTCGTTCACAGTGACGCAGACCCCGTCACGAACCGCGACCTTTACCAGTACACCGACGCACTCAAAAACCCCCACCTCGACGCATACCGCGTCGCCGACACACACCGCGACCTCCACCGACACACCGGTTTTGACCGCGACACCGTCGATCGCTGCGACGCTGACCGCCACCACGACACGGGTGGCGAGTACCACGTGTGGTGTACGCACCATCGGGAGCAACTTGGCTGATTGTGACCTCAGCAATCAGGATTTGTCCGCCTCAAACATCATGTTCAGCGATTTTCGTGGGGCAAATCTCACCGATGCCGACCTGTCCGACGCGAATCTCTCCGGCAGCCTCTTCAGCCTGACGACCATGACTCGGACAAATATCACAAGGGCACAGTTCCTGCTCGCAGATCTCAGCGGCGTCGATCTGAGCACCGCGCTGTTTGGGCAAACGTGCCCCGACAGTACGTTTTTTCGGTCGACCATGGTGGGTGCGACATTGCGTGGGGTCGCCACCTGTGCCCGGTTCACCGAGGTCGATTTGTCCGGTGCCGACCTGCGCGACGGTGTTTTCCGTGGCGACATGTACGGCGTGAATCTGACCAATGCCGATGCATCCGGTGCTGTGTTCAGCGGTGACCTGATTGGTGCGAATCTGACCAATACCAATCTGACCAACGCGACGCTCAGCGGGTGGGTGCACATGGTCACTTGGTCGAACACGATCTGCCCGGATGGTACCAACAGCGACGACAACGGCGACACGTGCGCAAACAACGTGACCATCGCGACGACCTACACACCGACGCACACTGTGGTCGCGACCACGACGGGGACTGCGACCAAAACGCGCAGTGCGACCGGCACCGCGACTACCACACTGACGAAAACCAAGACGCCCACCCGCACTAAGACCAGCATCAAGACCAGTACGCGGTCAAAAACGCCCAGCCGAACGTTGACACGTACGCGGACTGCACGACCGTCAGCGACCGCGACCTACGAACTCAGCACGGTGTGCGGCCAACGCACCACCGCGAGCTATCTCGCGGGCTGCGATCTGCGTTCCGAAAATCTGAGTGGGCTCGACCTGAGCGGGAGTGACTTCCGCCACGCGAATCTGACCGACACAAACTTTACCGGGGCAACCCTCTCGTCGGCGAACTTCCAACACGCGATCCTGGTGCGGACGAATTTTACTCGCGCACTCCTGCCCGGTGTGACCCTCGCCGAGGCAGATCTCCAGAGCGTGATCACCGGCACCGACTGCCCGGCGAGCTGGTTCTATCGGGCGAACCTGCAGTCAGCGACACTCGCCGGAGTCGTTTCGTGTGCCGATTTCCGGGAAGCCGATCTCGCAGGAGCGGATCTTCACGGCGGCACATTTACCGGCGATTTCTTGCTGACGAGTCTGTACAAAGCGAACCTACGTGGCGCGACCTTTACCGGCGATATGCTGGGGACGAATGTCTCCAACGCTGACTTGACCGGTGCGGTCTTCACGGGTTGGGTGAATTTCATGACCTGGGATAACACAACCTGCCCAGACGGCACCAACAGCGACGCGCACGACAATACCTGCGTCAATAACATGACGCTCCCGACGGCGACGCCGACCAAGACCGCGACGTCGACCAAATCTCCTACCGTCACCAAGTCTCCGACCCGCACCAAAACACTGACCCGCAGCAAAACCCCGACCCGGACCAAGACAGTGACTCGCAGCAAAACCCTGACCCGTACCACATCACCGACGCTGACGAGCGCTGCCACACAGACGGCGTCCCCCACAGTGACGACTACCGCGCCGTAACGTTACACAGTGTTGTCCGTCTTTCCCAGTACAGAGAAAAGCGCCACAACGATCATCGTGTGAAACGTATTCGCCCAGTACGTTTTCGTACTGGGCGAACAGCTGCGCCATGCGCTGCGGTGGCGGGCACCTGGGCGATCAAAACATTCAGACGGCCAGGAAGTTTTTCAACATCGCATGGCCGTGCTCGGTCATGATCGACTCGGGGTGGAACTGCAGCCCGTAGATGGGGTGACTCCGGTGTTTCAACCCCATGATGATACCGTCGTCGGTCCAGGCGGTGCGCACCAAGTCGTTGGGCAACCCGTCGGCGCGCACGATCAACGAGTGGTAGCGCGTCGCCATGAAGTGCTGCGGAAGCCCGGCAAACAACCCGTTGCCGTCGTGGTTCATCGCCGAACGTTTGCCGTGCATCACATACGGGGCGCGCTCGACAATCCCACCGAACGCCGCACCGATCGACTGATGCCCCAAGCAGACCCCCAATGTCGGGATTGTTGGCCCCAGCGTCTTGATGACCTCGATGCTGATGCCCGCCTCGGCCGGGGTACACGGCCCCGGCGAGACGACGATCTTCTCCGGTTTCAGCGCAGCTGCCTCGGCGACGGTGATCTGGTCGTTGCGCTTGACCATCACCTCGGCTCCGAGCTCGCTCAGGTACTGCACCAGGTTGTAGGTGAACGAATCGTAGTTGTCGATGAGCAATATCACGCCGCACCTCCTTCGGTGTTGAAGCGGTCGGCCAACTCGAGCGCCCGCAGCGGTGCCGCGGCTTTGTTGCAGCTCTCGCGGTTCTCCATCTCGGGGTCGCTGTCGGCCACCACCCCGCCGCCTGCCTGCACATATGCCACGCCGTTGACGATGACGATGGTACGCAAGGCGATACACGTGTCGAGGTCACCATTAAACCCAAGATGCCCGACCGCCCCGGCATACACCCCGCGCCGCGATTGCTCGAGCTCGGCGATGATCTGCATGGCGCGGATTTTCGGTGCGCCCGAGACCGTGCCGGCAGGAAAACACGCCCGTAGTGCATCGATACCCCGCATGTCGTCACGCAATTCGCCGGTCACATGGCTGACGAGGTGTTGCACGTGCGAGAATTTTTCGATCTGCATAAACCGGGGCACCTTGACCGTACCCGGCTTCGAGACACGGCCGATGTCGTTGCGCCCCAGATCGACCAGCATCAGGTGCTCGGCCTTTTCCTTCTCGTCGTTGAGCAGCTGCTGCGACAACGCCTCGTCTTCTTCGGGGGTCTTGCCGCGGGGCACAGTCCCGGCGATGGGGTGGGTCGTCACGATGCCCTCTTCGACCCGCACCAGCAGCTCCGGCGACGCACCGACCAAAATGCCATCGGGCCCGGTCACATAAAACATGTAGGGTGATGGATTGACGGTACGCAATGCCCGATAGATCGTGAACGGGTCGGTCGTGATGGGCCGCGAAAAGCGTTGCGACGGCACGACCTGGAAAATATCACCGGCCGCGATGTACTCTTTCGCATGCAGTACGCGCTCGACATACTCGCCCAACGACACATTCGACGTCGGGACGACCGGCGTGCCTGCTTCCCCTTCTTGCAACGCCATCCCGGCCGGCAACGGCTGTCGCAGCCGCCCCACGATGGTGCGGATCTTGGCGGCTACCCGCTCGTACTCGGCCACGAGATCAGCGGCATCGAGATGGACGTGACTCACCACTTTGATGCGGTGGCGCACATGGTCAAAGACCAGCAGCGTGTCGACGAACTGCCACATCGCATCGGGCATCTCGTAGTCGCAGTGGGCCGGCCGGGGGATGCGCTCGAAGTTGCACACCGTCTCGTACGCCATGTAGCCCACGGCACCGCCCACGAACCGGGGCAGGTCGGGCAGACGCACTGGCCGGTATTCCGACAGATACGACTGCAAGAGCTCGAGCGGGTCATCGTAGCTGATCGTCTGTTTGTAACCGGCTTGGACGGCATGGGCTTTGCCTTCGCTCATGCGCAGCGTCAGATACGGCTCGGTACCGATAAACGAATAGCGGGCGAGGTGTTGGCCGCCTTCGACCGATTCGAGCAGAAACGACCACGGGCCGTTTGCCGTTTTCAGATACGCAGAGACCGGTGTCTCGAGGTCGGCGGCGATCTCGGTATACAACGGGCAGAGATTGCCTTGGCTGGTGAGCGCCTGCATATCGCTCAGTGACGGGATAAATTGCATCACGTACCTCTTTCACCGATGGAGACACCGGTCACGCACACCTAGTCTTTGAAGTACAACAGGCCCATGGCTTCGTTCATCATGCGCACCGTCTCTTGGGCGATCGCGCGCGTTTTCGCGTTGCCGGCGTGCAGGATTTCGTCGACCAATTTGGGCTTCTGCTCGTAGACCGCCCGGCGCTCGCGCATCGGCTCGAGGAAGTTGTTGATGGCAACGGCCAGCTTCTTTTTCACCTCGACATCGCCCACGTTGCCCGTCCGGTAGCGGTCCTTGAGGTCGTCGACTTCCGGCTTGTCGGGGTTGAAAATGTCGTGATAAATGAACACCGGGTTGCCTTCGACCTTGCCGGGGATATCGGCGCGCACCCGGGCCGGGTCGGTGTACATACCACGCACCTTGGTCTCGACCGTTTTTGCATCGTCAGAAAGCAAAATGGTGTTGTTGAGGCTCTTGGACATTTTGGCTTGGCCGTCGGTGCCCACCAACGTGCCGCCTTCGGGCACCAGCACGTCCGGCTCGGGGAAAACTTCGCCGTACAAGAAGTTGAAGCGGCGCGCGATTTCACGCGTGATTTCGACGTGGGCTTCGTTGTCTTTGCCCACCGGCACCAAGTGCGCCCGGGGCATCAAGATGTCGGCAGCCTGCAACACCGGGTACCCCAGCAACCCGAGGGGCAGCTGTTCGTC
>JBJOJU010000329.1:0-6474 GCA_046046485.1 Chloroflexota bacterium
GAAGGTTCTGGCATGAATCTCTTCGTCGTGCGCGACGGCGTGCTCTACACGCCGCCCATCACGGCCAATATTCTGCCGGGTATCACCCGCGATTCGATCATGAAGATCGCCAAGGATCTCAAGATCGAAGTGCGTGAGACCGAGATGCAGCGCGAAGCACTGTACTTGGCCGACGAGTTGTTTTTCTGTGGCACCGCCGCTGAGGTCACGCCGATTCGTTCGGTCGACCGCGTGACGGTGGGTAATGGGTCGATCGGCGAAATCACGAACACCATACAGGATCACTTCTTCGGGTTGTTCAGTGGCAAGGTCGAAGACAAGCATGGGTGGTTGGATTACGTCTAAACCAGGGACGCCGGTGTGTCGGCACGAGTCGACACACCGGCTATAGATGAGGAGTTGGGAAATGACTGCTGCGCCGCAGACCCTGTTCGAAAAAATCTGGAAGCGCCACCTGGTCCGCCCGGAAACCAGCGAGACCCCGGCGATTTTGTACATTGATCTCCACCTCGTACACGAAGTCACCTCTCCGCAGGCCTTCACCGAATTGCGCGAGCGCGGGATCGGCGTGCGCCGGCCAAGCCAGACGATTGCCACCATGGATCATTCCACGCCGACAACTCCCCGCGGCTCCGATGGGATTATCCCCGTACTGGACGCACAAGCGCAGGCGCAGCTCAACATCCTCGAAAAAAACTGCCGTGACTTCGGGATTCCGCTTTTTTCATTGGGTACCGAGAATCAGGGCATCGTGCATGTCATCGGACCGGAGCAAGGCCTCACCCAACCGGGCATGACGATTGTGTGTGGTGACAGCCACACCAGCACGCACGGCGCATTCGGTGCATTGGCATTCGGGATCGGCACCTCCGAAGTCGGGCACGTGCTCGCCACACAATGTCTGCTGCAGAGTCGCCCCAAGACGATGGAAGTCCGTGTCAACGGCACACTCAAACCGGGTGTCGGGGCAAAGGACATTATCTTGGCGATTATTGCCAAAATCGGCATCGGCGGCGGGACCGGGTACGTATTCGAATACACTGGTTCAGCGATTCGTGCGTTGACGATGGAAGAGCGCATGACGGTGTGCAACATGTCGATCGAAGGCGGCGCGCGTGCCGGTCTGATCGCCCCCGACCAGACAACCTACGACTACATCAAGGGTCGTCCGCGAGCGCCGCAGGGCGCCGCCTGGGATGCCGCAGTCGCCGATTGGGAAACACTCAAGACCGATGCTGGTGCGACCTATGATGCGACGATCGAGATCGACGCGGACGCACTGGTCCCGATGATCACCTACGGCACCAACCCGGGCATGGGTATCCCGATCACCGGGACCATCCCGACCCGTGGCGATATGAGCGACGAACAGGCGAAATCCGGTCTGGAAAAAGCGCTCAAGTACATGGATCTGCGCGAAGGCCAATCGCTGATCGGGAAGACAGTCGACGTGGTCTTCATCGGCAGCTGCACCAATTCGCGCATCAGCGACCTTCGTCAAGCAGCTAGTATCCTCAAAGGTCGTACCGTCAACCCAAAAACGCGGGTGATGGTCGTCCCCGGCTCGCAGTTGGTCAAGAAACAGGCCGAAAAAGAAGGCCTGGACAAGATTTTCATCGAAGCGGGAGCCGAATGGCGCGAGGCAGGGTGTTCAATGTGCATCGCGATGAACGGTGACCAGCTGAAGCCTGGCCAATATGCGGTCTCGACCAGCAATCGAAACTTCGAAGGGCGCCAAGGCAAGGGCGGTCGGACATTCCTGGCCAGTCCGTTGACTGCGGCTGCGAGTGCAATCAAGGGGGCGATTTGTGACCCACGCGACATCTGAGAAGGATTTCACCGAGCCACGGATTCCTACGTGGCTCGGGCTCGCCCCCATTGGGTTGATTCTGGTGGGACTCGGTTTCAGCATCGCAGGCGATGCAATCAGCCGCAGAGCCGCCGGCAAGTCGTGGTTCGGCCGCGGTGTGGTTGGTCTAGTGTTGCTCAATGGCGGTATCAGTGTCGTGGGCGAGGCAGTCCGCCAGCGTGTCCACGCTGATCTTGACATCCACAAGTAGAGGAAACATGGAAGCATTCAAACCATATACTGCTCGCTACGCCGTCCTGCCGGTCGAGAACATCGACACCGACCAGATCATCCCGGCACGTTTCCTCAAGACGACCAACAAGGTGGGCTTGGGCGAGATGCTGTTTTCTGACTGGCGCTACAACGACGACGGCAGCCCGAATCCCGAATTCGTCATCAATCGCCCCGAATACCAGGGCGTCGAGGTGTTGGTCGCCGGCAACAATTTCGGGTGTGGCTCGTCGCGCGAACACGCACCGTGGGCATTGCAGGGATATGGCCTGAAAGCGGTGCTCAGCACCTATTTCGCCGACATATTCCAAAACAACTCACTCAAAAACGGGTTGCTGCCCATCGTCATCAGCGAAGAGACCTACCAGAAACTGGTGGATGCGGATGCGAGTGCCCGTGGTGAAGTCGAAATTTCGGTCGACCTGGCGAGTCAGACGGTGACGTTGCCCGACGGCGAGAAAGTACACTTTCCCATCGAGCCGTTCGCGAAGTATTGTGTGCTCAACGGGGTCGACCAGCTCGGGTTCTTGCGGTCGGCCGAAACGGACCTCAGTGCTTTCGAGACCGCGCACACGGCGCGTGTCAATACCGCGGGGCTGTAGATGAACGCACGTATCACCACGTTGCCCGGTGACGGGATCGGGCCTGAGGTCGTCAGCCATGCGGTATCGGCACTCGAAGCGGTCGGTCGTCTGTATGGGCACCAGTTCACGTTCGAGACCGCCTTGTTGGGCGGGTGTGCTATCGACGCCGAAGGGACTGCGCTGCCCCAGGTGACGGTCGATGCCTGTACCCGCTCCGACGCCGTCTTGCTGGGTGCGGTCGGTGGCCCCAAGTGGGACAACCCATCGGCCAAGGTCCGCCCCGAACAGGGCTTGCTGGGGATCCGCAAAGCACTCGGCTTGTATGCGAATCTCCGTCCGGTGACTATCCACGAAAACCTCATCGCCGCATCGCCGCTCCGTCCAGAGCTCCTGCGTGGGGTGGACATGGTCGTCGTGCGCGAGCTGACTGGGGGCATCTATTTCGGTGAGAAGCGTCGGGTCGCGCACGAGAGTGGCGAGCAGGCGTTCGACACCTGTGTCTACACGACGGGCGAAATCGAGCGGATCATCCGCGCAGCGGCGACGATTGCCCGTGGCCGTCAGAAACGGCTCGTGTCGGTCGACAAAGCGAACGTCCTCGAGACGTCACGATTGTGGCGTACAGTCACGACCAATGTGATGAAGAACGAGTTCCCCGATGTCGCAGTCGAGCACATGCTCGTCGATGCCTGTGCGATGCACTTGATTCGTCGACCGGCAGATTTCGACGTCATCGTCACCGAGAACATGTTCGGCGATATCTTGACCGACGAAGCGTCGCAGCTGGCTGGATCGATGGGTATGCTCCCGTCGGCGTCGCTGGGTGCTGCCGGCAACGGGGCCACGCGGATGGGGTTGTACGAACCAATCCACGGTTCTGCGCCTGATATCGCCGGGAAGGGGATTGCGAACCCCATGGCGACGGTCTTGTCGGCTGCGCTGTTGCTGCGCCATTCGCTCCACCTCGAATCCGAGGCCCAGGCTGTCGAACGCGCCGTCTACGCAACGCTCGAGGCAGGAATCGTCACCGGTGATGTCGCAGCCAAAGGTGCACCCCGGTCGTCAACGGCCGAGGTCGGTGCTGCAATCGTCGCCCGTATCACGCGTCAGTAGCAGATGGCAGCTCGCCACTACATCTTAGGTGTCCCTGTCGATGATGTCACCGAGCACCAAGCGGTCGACATCATCGGCGATTTTGTGGCACAACGCACCCCGCAGCAGGTAGTGACCCTCAACCCCGAATTCGTCATGTCGGCGCAACAAGACCGCCAGGTACACCGGGTACTCAATGGTGCAGCGCTGTCGACCGCTGACGGCACGGGCATCCTCTGGGCAGCAAAGCTCGGCGGGTTCCCCCTGCGTGAGCGGGTCACCGGCGTCGCCCTGGTCGAGCGTATCGCCGCTCGGGCGGCGACCACCGGCTGGCGGCTTTTTTTGCTCGGGTCTGCTCCCGGCGTCGCCGAACGAGCAGGGAGAGTGTTGCAGCGGCGCTACCCGGGGCTGCAGATCGCAGGGGCATACGCAGGCACCCCGACGCTCGCAGATGAGTCGATTATCGCGTACCAGCTGGCAGATACCGCCACCGACATCTTGCTGGTCGCCTACGGCCATCCCAATCAAGAGTTGTGGATTGCCCGCAATCAGGCTCGGTTGGGGATTCCGGTCGCCATCGGCGTCGGTGGCACATTCGACGAACTGACGGGGACCGTACCCGCTGCACCCGCGTGGATGCACCGATTCGGGGTAAAGTGGCTCTGGCGGTTGCTCACCCAACCATCCCGCTACCACCGCATCTTCACTGCCGTCGTGCGATTCCCCGTTGCCGTGCTGGTCGACCGCATCCGGACGCGGGTGGGCAGGTGACCGCGACATATCCGGCCAGAGCACAACGACGGTACCGCATTCTGACTGCGGTTTCTGTTTGTCTGGTCGTGCTCTGCTGGGAGGCTCTCGTCGCGGTGGGGCAGCTCCCCGCATATCTCTTGCCGGCACCGCACCAAATCGGTCTCAGACTCACACGTGAATTGGCCGCACCACCGATCTGGCGTCACATCGCGGCCACGACGAGTGTCGCGAGCATGGCGGTACTGCTCGCTGTCGGGCTCGGCGTTTTTTTGAGCTGGGTGAGCTATCATGTGGCCGCTGTCCGAGCCGTGACGCGCTGGATAATCACCAGTTCACAAGCTGTCCCCGTGATCGCACTCGCGCCGCTGCTGTTCCTGTGGATCCCCGACGAATTCTGGGCGCGCGTCGGTGTGGCAGTTGTCATAACGTTTTTTCCTGTCTATGCGACGACCGAGACTGCACTGAGCCGGATCCCACGCGAACTACGCGAGGTCGCCAGTCTCGAAGGGGTGTCGGTCTGGAATGGGTGGTTGTGGTACGAGGCAGCGCTCGCAGCACCGGTGGTACTCGCCGGGCTGCGCAGCAGTATGGTATTGGCAACCACCGGTGCGGTCGTTGCTGAGTATTTGGGTGGCCGGTACGGCCTCGGAGCACTCCTCAACATCGCCCGTGGGTTGTTCGACACGACGCTGGTGTTCGTCACCGTCGTCGTGCTGATTGTCATAACCAGCGGATATGCGTTGGTATTCCATGGAATCGAACGAGTGATCCTCCGCTCGTTGGAAGGTGAGTGACCGATGAGTCATACCGATGCATCGCCTGACATCTGTGCGCTGTTGACTGCGGCGGCGACCCGCCTGCGGTTCCGACCGCTTACGGCGGCGGATCTCCCCGAGTTAAAGCGTCAGTTTCGAGACCCCGACATGTGTGCATTCCACGGCGAAGCGTTCACAGATCAGTACGCTGTCGACATGATCGCCTCATGTGCGACCGTCACACCACAGGCGGGCTACCTGCGGGTCGCGATAACCGATGCAGGGAGTGGCGAGTGGCTGGGCACGATAGGGTTTCATTTCTATGAGCCCGACTCACAGCGTGCCGAAGTCGGCTATGACATTTGGAAAGAACACTGGAATCAGGGATATGCCTCCGAAGCCTTGGCTGCCTTGTGCGCTGTACTGCCGACCGTGATACCACTGCGTGAGTTGTATCTGCTCACTCCCCAAGATCACAGCGCGTCGATCGCAGTGGCTGGACATAATGATTTTTCGCCGTGTGCGCCGATCCGGGACCAAATCACACCCACCACCGCGTGGTTCCATCGGGAGTTCTCAGCATGAGCGCTGTCTATTCAACACCCCGATTGCACTGGCGCCCGCTCGTCGCGGCCGACCACGCGGTGGTGTATCGCCAGTTCTCCGACGCCGACATGTGCACATTTTTCTCAGAACCTGCCTGTAGTTGGGCCGACGCGGGCGACATCATCACGCACTACGCGGGAGATCGCAGCGAGCGCTCCTCGGCCCGATGGGGGTTGTTTGATCTGCAGTCGGGGGCATTCATCGGCACCTGTGGGTATCATTTCTATGACCGTACTGCCGGAAACGTCGAGCTCGGCTACGACGTCTGGAAGGATTATTGGCGTAGGGGGTACGGGTCGGAAGCCCTCGGCGGCTTGCTGGCGTTGTGCGCAGAACGACTCGTGGTATCGCTCGTATACACCATGATTCACCCCGACAACACCGCCTCGATTCGGCTTGCACAACGGCACGGATTCAGCGAAAGCCCGCTGCTGCGGCCAATCGATACGACGCCGACGGTCTGTCTCGCTCGGGCGCTGTAGTGTTGCACAGAATTTGTACGAATATTGCACATCTTGTATACTACCTGCGGATTCGTCTGTTTGAGGGAAGATACATGCGCCGCTTGATACTCATACTGCTCGCACTCATGGTTTTGGTCGGT
>JBJOJU010000414.1:0-3609 GCA_046046485.1 Chloroflexota bacterium
AGGCTGCGCTGCCGCTGCAGGAGCTCGGTAACGGTCAGGAACGAGGGCAGCTGGATGCGCGGTGACACGACGCCGACGCTGCCGGGGGGGACCGACGCTCGGCTGTCGCCGTAGCGGATTGCCGGGTGTGGCTCGACGGCTGCGCCAGCCAGGGCATTGAGCAGAGCGCTCTTCCCGGTACCCGGTGCACCGACGATGCCGTAGCAGGAGCCGGCCGGGATATACAGGGTGAGTTTCTGGATGGGTGTCTGCGCGATGGCGAGATCGGTGCAGGTGATATCGTACATACGTCAGCCCATCACGATGCGCAGATAGACGAGTGCCACCAACGCCGGGGGCAAGGCACGCCACCAGCACCAGCGCAGCGCGGCTGCGAGGGTCGTAAACGGCTGATTGCGCACCAGGAAGCGCAGGACGAACATGGTGACCAGGGCGGCGGCCAAGACGACGGCGAGCCGAATCGGCGCATTGGTGATGCTCTTGGGGGCTAATCCGGTCGCGACGGCGGCGATGAGGACGGTGGCACGCACATCGGCAGCGATCTGCATCAGCGCGACCGTCGAAATATCAAGCCCGGTCGACATCACGCCGGTGAGGGCGGTGTCGCTGCGGAACATACCGATGCCGATCGCCGCCGGCAACGCCATCACGGCGCCGACCCAGGCCAAGAGGTAGGCGGGCGCCAGGCTGATATCCCAGCGCTGATTCGCCCAGTAGAGTGCCCCAAAGACGACCCAGACGACGATGCGGCCGGCGAACCCGATCTGCAGCGCCCGGGCAGCACCACGGACGACCAATGCCGAGCCCGAGGTCTGCGCGACCAACGATGGTACCAGGAAAGCAGCTTCGAGTGCGGCCCACATCAACAAGGGGCCAGCGACGGCGGTATAGACGGGGTTGAATGGCCAGGGCAGATAGATCGACGCCCCGACCGCCAAGACGATGCTCAACACCGCTGCGAAACCGTCGACGGTCATCAGCGAACGCTTCCAATTGGGGGGGAACACCGGTCGGCGCTGCACGACGACATAGCCGAAGACAAGGGTCAACAGCGTGACGACGACGAACCCGGGATAGAGGAAGTAGGCAAGCAGTATATCCACAATCGCTCCTCTGGCGGTAGTAACGGGCGAGACGTATTGGTTCAGGCGCGCTCACGCCGCTTGCGGTCGCGGGCAGTGATCGCGCTGCGGATGGCGCTGACGACGACACCCTGCGAAATCGGGCAGCCGTCGATGGTGTAGTTGACCGGTAACTCGGACGCGAGGGCCACCCCGCCCCGTCCGAACGGCGCACCG
Organism: Chloroflexota bacterium; assembly: GCA_046046485.1. GTDB lineage: Bacteria > Chloroflexota > Chloroflexia > Chloroflexales > Roseiflexaceae > UBA965. The sequence goes on from JBJOJU010000414.1 coordinate 1,299, forward strand.
TCGATGGCGCATTGGCCGACGGCGATGACAATCGGCGGCGTGCTCATGCTGCCGTAGGCCTGTGCCAAGATGCTGCGCGGGTACTGACTCATCACCCCGGTCAACAGCCAGACGTCAGCGTCGATGAGGGCATCGGCCATGACGATGTCGCGCTCTTTGTGGAGCGCGAGGACGAGTTCGGCATCGCAGCCGCCACACGAACCAGTATTTGCACGGAACACACGTATCTTTGCCGCCACGCCACGCTCCTCAGGATGCCACATGCACGAACGTCAGGCCACGGATGACGATTTCGATCGTCGCGAGCAAGAGCTGCGGATACAAGCCGACCACGGCGCTGATCCCGAGCAAGACGAACATGACGATGGTCAAGCCGACGGGTTCGAGGAGTTTCCGGCGGTCGCTGGCGATTTCGCTGGTCGCCATCAAGATGGGCATCTCTTCGGTGGGAAGCTCTTCGGCGGCGCCCAACAAGCGCTCGTGCAGCAGCCGGGCAATCGCCGCCAGCATCAACAACGTACCGATACCCAACAAGACGACGTAGCCGGCACCGGTGTGCGCAGCGGCGTCGTAGACAAGCACTTTGCTGGTAAACGAACTGAACGGCGGAGCCCCCAACAGCAGCAGACAGCCGCCGATGAAGCCACTCCCGGCCAATGGCCAGCGCCAGAGCAAATCGCGGCGAATCGTCACCACCGGTCGCCCGTCGGGGCGTTCGAGCAGCGCGATCGACACATAGATGACCAAGACCGCGATCATGTGATTGAAGAGTTCGAGGATCGAGCCGGCGAGCCCGCTGCTCGACGCGCTGGCGACCCCCACCAGCATGAAACCGCTGTTGCCCACGATGAGGTAGCTCGGCGTCCGCCGCAGATGGGGCGTCGCGAGTGCAAACAGGGCCGAGACGATCATCGTGACGCCGCCCAAGGCCATCAGCACGTGCATGCCGCGTTCGTTTTCGGTGACGATGATGGGGAAAAACTGGAACGTCGAAATAAGGAACAACAGCCCGGTGCTGTTGAGTGCCGTGATGATGAAAACGGTCACCATGGGTGCTGCGTATTCGGCGACTTCGATGAGCCATGAGTGGAAGGGAAAGATTGCAAAGCGCATCCCAAAGCCGACGATGAGCAACGCGATGATGAGGTGCGACGGCGATGACATGCCGTTTGCTTCGGAGGGCCAGTAGATCGTCAGCAAGACGAACGCCATGTACATGGCAAACCCCGACAGCAACACCAGCACGAGGTAGTGCAACGCCGTGATCAACGGCGAGCGCTCGACCAAGACCGTGCTGCCCACCGGAAGGTCGACGATGGCCAAAATCGCCACCAGACCACTGCTGACCATCAACAACGCCGCCACGAACGGCTCTTGGAGCAGCAGCACGGTGGTGCTGGTGAACCCCAGCAAGAGCAGGCTGACGGGGATGAAGTGTTCGCCGTGGGCGATGAAGAACGTCACGACATAGGCAAAGAGGGCGATGCCCAAGATGGTCAACAAGACCAGCTGCCCGAGCGGGTCGATGGTCAGCGTCAGACCCAGCAGGCGGACTGGGGCATCGACCGGCAGCTCGAGGACCAACACCGATTGGGTGAGGACGCAGATGATTGCCCCGGTGATCGAGATACCAGGTTGGGTGCGCAGCAGAAACATGCCGGCGGCGACCGCTATGGGGAAGAAGATGATCAGCAGGTAGAGCATCAGCGTTTGTACAATTCGTTCAGTTCGAGTGTCTTGAGGCGCCCGTACATCAACGCGCTCAGGTACGACACCGACAGGGCGAGCACAATCGTCGTCAAACCGAGCATCGCCAACGGGAAGACGTGGACAGTGCTGGCGATGGCGGTATACAGCAGATCGATGCTGCTGACACATAACAACAAACCGAGCCCGAGCTTGAGCACGTCGTTGGCGGTCACGATCGTGAAGATGCCGGTCAACGTCAGCCAATACCAGGCGAAGTCGACCGATTCACTTCCAATCGGGTAGAGACGCGGTAGCACGAAGCTGGCAATCGCTGCCAAAATAAGTGCCCACAATGGTACCACGAAGTCGGCGAACCGCGCCGGTGAGCTGATGCGTTGGCGTTGGGCGCGGCGTGCTGCGCGGCGTAACTCGGCCAGCGAAAACTCGTCCAGGGCTTCGGTGCCGTCTTCGCGTTGGAAGGTGAATGCCGTCACCGCGAGCACCAAGACGGCCGAGACGCCGGCGATGATTTTCACCAGCACGGTGGCACTGACCATGTACCCACCCAGTGACAGGTCGGGGGTGATGAATTGTTGCTGCGCCAGGAATGCCGCCACGAACA
>JBJOJU010000016.1:0-4705 GCA_046046485.1 Chloroflexota bacterium
TCGTGCTGGCGTTCGACGCGATACGCCGCGAACCGTGGGCACGCGACATCGACGCGTTGTATCTCACAATCTTCGATCTGATTGATATGCTGATACGTTGGATTGCGACGGGCGCCACGTCGTCGAACCCCGGATAGATTGGATTCCTCTAGATGACCAACCCGATGCTCAACCCGCAGCACGTGCGTGAAGCGCTCCGTGCCCTCCAGGTGCGCCCGACCCGTGGAATGGGTCAGAATTTTCTCATCGATGGTGAAGCACTACGCACAATCGTCGAAACCGCCGAACTCACCCCCGTTGCACGCGTCGTCGAAGTAGGCCCTGGTTTGGGCGTGTTGACGTGGGAGCTGGTCCGGCGTGCTGGCCAGGTCATCGCGATCGAACTCGACCAGCGGCTCGCACAGCGGCTCAGCCGCCTGTATGCCGACACCCCGCAGTTGACCATCGTCCAGCAAGATGTCTTGCGTACCGACATCGCCGAGATCACCCAGCGACAGCCGTATCAGGTGGTCGCGAACTTGCCCTATGCCATCACATCTGCGGTGCTGCGGCACTTCCTCGAGTGCGCGAATCCCCCCACGTCGATGGTGGTCCTCGTCCAACGCGAAGTCGCCCAGCGCATCTGTGGCACGCCAGGCGATATGTCAGTCCTGGCGCACGGCATCCAGATCCGCGCCGAGCCGGAACTCGTCGCTATTGTCCCGCCAGATTCGTTTATGCCGGCCCCTGAGGTACACTCGGCGGTGCTCAAACTCACGTTGCGGCCCCAACCGCTCATCGACCCCGCAACCGAGGCACGGGTCTTCCGGGTGCTGAAAGCCGGTTTTCTGCATGCCCGCAAGCAACTGGGCAACAGCCTCGCCGGTGGGCTGGCAGCGCACGGTATCCACCTCGAGCGCAGCGCTGCCCAGGCGGCGCTCCAGAAGGCTGGGGTCGACCCCACCCGGCGCGCCGAATCGTTGTCGCTCGCCGAGTGGGTCCAGGTCGCCGACGCACTCGCGCTCTAGCCCGCGTCAGGCACCCGTAGCAATACGCACGGGGCTGTCACCGCTGTTCCCGGGGCGACTACCCGTTGCGTCGTCGCGTCGATGAGTGGCCAGGGAGCACAGACCAGTACCGAACGCGGCTGATCGGCGTCGATGACACAACGCGCCGAGTCGCGCGTCCACTCCAACGAGATCGTATACCCACCGCGGGCACGAATCCCCTGTACCGACCCTGTCTGCCAGTCGGTGGGCAGCGCAGGGAAAACGTCGATGTGACCAGCGTGCGACTGTACGAGGAGCTCGATGATCGCCGCCGGCGCACCCAAGCTCCCGTCGATCTGGAAGGGTGGGTGGGCGCCGAGCATACTGGGGTATGTCGAGTCGCGCAGCAGCCGCAGTAATACCGCCAACGCCGCATCTCCATCACCCAAACGTGCATAACACGCCGCGACCCAGGCGGCGCTCCAGCCGGTGTGCCCGCCGCCGTGCGCCAAGCGCACCGCCAGGCTCTGCCGTGCCGCGGCGGCAAGGGCCGGGGTGGTCTGAGGGGTAATCGTCGCCGCCGGGTAGAGCCCGTAGAGGTGCGAGATGTGCCGGTGCCCTGGTTCGTGGTCGGCGGGCATATGTTGCCATTCGGCCAACCGTCCACTCGCGTCGATCTGCGGCTGGGGTAAGCGGGGCAACGCGGCGCGGATCTCGGCTAACCACGGTTCGTCGATGCCCAGTGCCTGTGCCGTGTCGAGACACGCCAGCCACAGCGCCCGCGTCATCGAGATATCGGCTTCGCTGCCGACCGAGACCGCAGCCGGGCTGCCGTCGGCTGCCACAAAGAGATTCTCCGGCGAGGTCGACGGGCTGCTCTGCAGCGTGCCATCGGGCTGGGGCTGCAGCCAATCCAACAGAAACTCGGCTGCCCCGCGCAGCAACGGCAACAGCCGGGTGGTGGCGTGGTGATGGTCGCCGTGGAAAAGAAACTCTTCGTACAGGTGATACGTCAACCATGCCCCGGCAAACGGCCACAGGAACCAGACCGCTTTCCCCTTGACGGGGTTGGCCTGTGCCCAGATGTCCGTGTTGTGGTGTGCGGTCCAGCCCCGGCAGCCGTAGGCAGCGGCGACCCGGGCGCCGTCGACGGCGAGTCGTTCGATGAGGTCGGTCAGCGGCGCCTGGCATTCGCGCAGATTCCCGGTCAATGCCGCCCAGTAGTTCATCTGCGTATTGATGTTGATGGTGTAATTGCTGCTCCAGGGTGGCCGTGGGTTGTCGTTCCAGATGCCCTGCAGATTCGCTGCTTGCGTCCCCGGCTGCGAAGACGTGATGAGGAGGTAGCGCCCCATGTCGGCGAGCAGCGCGACCAGCCCCACGTCGTCGGTTGGTGCGTCGACGGGGTACTGACTGTCGGCATGGCCGTGGTAGCGGATCATCTCGTCGAGCGGCTGTGTCGCCGCGCCGTGGAGTCGCTGCAAGCGCTCGTCGGTGGGCAGATCGTCGCGCGCCGGCGTCAACGTCAGTGCACTGCGGGTGTACTGGGCGGCGTGGAGCGTACGGTGACGCTCGTATGCGCCACCCGTTGGGTAGGCATGCAGCCGACGCCATGCACGGGCGACCGCATCGCCGTCGGGCGCACGGTCGTGTGCCACATAGCTCGTCGCGGCGCTCACAAGCACCACACACCGGGTCGCGCCGCGCAGCTCGAGTGCATCGGCGCTGCTCGTGAGGGTACCGTCGTGTGCGACCACCTGCACCACGGTGCAGCTGCGCATCCCCGCACCGTCTCCACTCGTGGGCGTTGCCGAGTCGACATAATTGGGCTCGACATGCAGTGGCGCCGCACCACAGAGCTCGAGCGCATTGCCCAGACCGCGCGTCGCTGTGGTGTAGTGGCTCTCGAGGCGCAGTGTAAACGCTAAGGCTCCCGGGGTCGACGCGACCAGTTCGACGACGACGACATCGCTGGCCGCGCAGACATACACCGAGCGGGTGTACTGCGTCGCCCCGGCGGTGTACCCTACCGTCGTCGTGGCACTCGCGAGGTCGAGGGCGCGTTCGTAGCCCGCGACGCGGTCGGCATGCGCTGACTCGATGTGCAATGTCGCCAACGGCAGGTACGACTGCGTCCAGCGTCCCGTCAGGTGCGTCTCGGCGTAGGCATCGGCAGCCGGGTAGTCACTTGCGGCAAGGAGCCCACGGATCTGCGCGAGCGCTGCGCGGCGGTCGGGGTGCGCGCCGCTGACCGGACCGCCCGACCAATAGGTGTCTTCGTTGAGGGCGATCCGCTCGTGTGTCGGGTCGCCGTAGACCATCGCCCCCAGTCGACCATTGCCCACGGGTAAAGCTTCGACCCAGGTGGTGGCTGGCTGGCGGTACCATAATCGGTGCATCGTTGCCTCCGTGTATCGTTGTGCGGTTGCTATGAAAAAGCAGGCCAGCGCACCGCGCTGACCTGCTCCCGGTCTGGGCGATTACGTCCGGTGGGTAATCAATGATACCCCGGTCATCTGCGGGGCTTTCTCGAGCCCCAAGAGATCGAGCACCGTCGGAGCGATGTCACTCAAGCGTCCGCCGCTGCGCAGCGTCACTCCCGCGTATACCGAATCAGCCGGCGCCACCAGCATCACCGGCACCTGATTGATGGTGTGGGCGGTGAACGGCCCGCCGGTTTCTTCGTCGATCATGTATTCGGCATTGCCGTGGTCGGCGGTCACGATCGCGACGCCGCCTTTGGCGACGACAGCGTCGACCAGGGCGCCGGCACAGCGGTCGACGGTTTCGACGGCGGTGATGACCGCGGGGATGACACCCGTGTGGCCGACCATGTCGGGGTTGGCGAAATTCACGATGATCACATCGAATGTATCCGACGCAATCGCCGCGAGAATCCCGTCACGCAGGCCTTCGGCGCTCATTTCGGGCTGCAGGTCGTAGGTGGCCACTTTGGGCGATGCCACCATGAAGCGCTCTTCACCGGGGAAGGGGACTTCGCGGCCGCCGTTGAAATAGAACGTCACGTGGGGGTACTTCTCGGTCTCGGCGGCATGCAGCTGCGTCAGACCCGCATCCGAAATCACCTTCGCCAGCGGTGCTTCGACGTCGTCGTTGGCGAACGCAATGACCACGGGCAGGTCTTTTTCGTACTCGGTCATGCACACGTAGTACAGATTGCTCAGGAACGGCCGCGAAAACCCGTCGAAATCGGGCATCACGAAGGCCCGGGTAATCTGGCGCATCCGGTCGGCGCGGAAGTTGAAGCCGATGATGGCATCGCCTGCCGCGATTGTCGCCACCGGTGTGCCGTCGGGGTTCACCACCACCGCCGGCTTGATGAATTCGTCGGTGACGTCGTTACTGTAGGCATGCTGGATTGCATCGGCAGCCGTGCTGACGTGTTCGCCAATGCCCAACACCATGGCTTCATAGGCCATCCGGGTGCGCTCCCAACGTTTGTCGCGGTCCATCGCGTAGTAGCGCCCCGTCACCGAGGCGATTTTGCCGATACCGATGCGCTGGATCGCCGTTTCGAGCTCCGCCAAAAAGCCAGCACCGCTGCGGGGCAACGTGTCACGACCGTCGGTGTAGACGTGCAGATACACCTGCTTGACGCCCGCCCGCTTGGCGAATTCGAGCAACGCAATCTGGTGGGCGATGTGGCTGTGGACGCCGCCGTTGCCCAGCAACCCGATGATGTGGATGTTGCTGTTGTGCGTGCGGGCGTGTGCGAC
>JBJOJU010000070.1:0-5116 GCA_046046485.1 Chloroflexota bacterium
TCGGCGACGACGACAGCGACCGTGCAGGCGAGGTCTGTTACCCGGGCGACGATCGCCGTGACGACGTCACGGATGAGTGCGGTGTGTGCGTGGACCGTCAGACCGGCTGCGACATCGAGCACGACAAAACAGGTGATCTGCAGTGTCGTCTGCTGCTGTACGATCGCCACTCCGGGGCCGATTGCGGCGCCCGTGGGGGCATCGTAGGGCGGGAGGGCGGCCGTTACCCCGTTGATGTAGGGCAGCGCAGCGCCGATTCGAATCGCTGCCTCGGCAGCGAGACTGTCATGACGTGTTTCATGCACAAACGTCATTCTACTCACAACTCTCTGATGCGTCAAGAATCGACCACCGCATACATGTGCTATACTAGCATCTGTGGGTCATCCGACTCGCACAACCAGAACGTCCGGACACCTCCGGTCCGTACGCGATTAGCAAGGAGTGCCACCATGGCATTGGAGAAGAGCGAGAAAGACAGCGTTATTGGTAATTTCCGGACGCACGCCACTGACACGGGCTCGTCCGAGGTCCAGATTGCACTGTTGACCGAGCGCATCAATCAGATCGTCGACCACCTGCGCGAAAACAAGCACGACCACGCATCACGCCGTGGGTTGCTCAAGTTGGTGGGCCGCCGTCGTCGTCTGTTGGCCTACCTGAGCCGCACCGACCACGCCAGCTACCGCAGCACCATCGAGCGTCTGGGTCTGCGCCGGTAATCGCAGTCACTGCGATGACCTGCTTTTGATGATGTGGCTGCGGGGCACTCGAAAGGTCGCCGCAGCCTTGTCATTTTGGCCGAGTCCGCACCGTCCACCGTATGTGCTGCGTGGTCTAGGGATTGGAGCATGGGGTCTACCCCATCGGACCGCATCCTCCAGTACCTAACACGCGGCGACTGTCACACGAGGTGACAGAGAAGAAGGAGCCCATGACAGAACGAAAAGTATTCAGCGTCAGCGCTGAAATCGCCGGCCGAACGATGACCCTCGAATCGGGTCGCTTCGCCGAGCAGGCCGACGGTGCCGTCACCGTCCGCTACGGAGACACCGTGTTGCTCGCCACCGTCGTGGCAGCCAAGTCGGCCCGCGAGGGGATCGACTTTTTCCCCTTGACCGTCGACTACGAAGAGAAGATGTACGCCGCGGGCAAGATCCCCGGCAGCTTCTTCAAGCGCGAAGGGCGCGCCACCACCACCGCGATTCTGACGTCGCGCTTGACCGACCGCCCGCTGCGCCCACTCTTCCCCGAAGGGTATTTCAACGAAGTCCAGATCATCGTCACGACCTTTTCGATTGACCTCGTCAACGACCCGGGTCCGTGCTCGATCATCGCCGCTTCGGCTGCGCTGGCCATCTCGGGTATCCCCTTTGCTGGCCCCGTCGGCGCGGTGACCGTCGGTCATCTCGACGGCAAATTGGTCGTCAACCCGACGATGTCGGCCATGCAAGAGAGCCGCCTCGACCTGGTCGTCGCCGGCACCAAAGACGCCGTCTTGATGGTCGAAGCCGGTGCCTTCGAACTCACCGAAGACGAGATGCTGCAAGGCGTCATCGAAGGGCACAAGGTCTCGAAAGAAATCTGCGCCCTGCAAGAAAAACTCGTCGCCCTGTGCGGCAAGCCCAAGCAGGCATTTGCCCCCGCCCCGCAAGACAAGTCGCTCGAAAAGGCGATCCGCCAGTGGATGGGCACGCGCTTCCACGATGCCCTGCACAACAGCGACAAGACCGCCCGCCAGGACGCCACCGATGCCCTGCACGCCGAGGTTATCAAGCACTTCACGGCCGACGAGCCCGAAGAAGAATTGGCAGCCCGCAAGAAGGCCATCGACGTCGCCTACGAAAACATCATGTACGACGAGGTCCGTAACGCGCTCCTCGACGCCGGCATGCGGGTCGACGGTCGTGCCCCGGAAGAAATCCGCCCCATCAGCGTCGACGTCGGGGTCATCCCGCGCGTGCACGGCTCGGGCTTGTTCACCCGTGGTCAGACCCAGGTGTTGACCATCACCACCCTCGGGTCGCCTGCCGAAGAACAGCGCCTCGACGACCTCGGGATCGAGACGAGCAAGCGCTACATCCACCACTACAACTTCCCGCCGTTCTCGACGGGCGAAGTGAAGCGCCTCGGCGCACCGCGTCGCCGCGACATCGGGCACGGTGCTTTGGCCGAGCGCTCGCTGGTGGCCGTGTTGCCGTCGAAAGACGAATTCCCCTACACGATGCGCTTGGTCTCGGAAGTGCTCTCGTCGAATGGCTCGTCGTCGATGGGTTCGGTCTGTGGTTCGTCGATGTCGTTGATGGACGCCGGCGTGCCCATCAAGCGCCCGGTGGCCGGTGTGGCCATGGGCTTGGTGACGGGCGAGAACGGCAAGTTCCGCGTGTTGACCGACATCCAGGGCATCGAAGATCACCTGGGCGACATGGACTTCAAGGTCGCTGGTACCACCGAGGGCATCACCGGCCTGCAGATGGACATCAAGACCACCGGCATCACCTACGAGATCATGAAGATCGCCTTCGAGCAGGCTCGCCGCGGTCGTTTGTTCATCTTGGACAAAATGTCGGCTGCGATTTCGACCCCGCGCGCCGAGATGTCGAACACCGCCCCGCGCATCATCACGCTGCAGATCCCGGTCGACAAGATCGGTGCCCTCATCGGCCCCGGCGGCAAGACCATCCGCGGCATCATCGAGACGACGGGTGCGACGGTCGACGTCGAAGACGATGGTCGCGTGTTCGTGACCACCGCCGACGGCGAAGCCTCGAAGAAGGCCGTGGCCATGATCGAAGCGCTGACGCGCGAAATCAAGGTGGGCGAAATCTTCTTGGGTAAGGTCGTCAGCATCAAGCCCTTCGGCGCGTTCGTCAACCTCATCCCCGGCAAAGACGGCATGGTCCACATCTCGGAGCTCGACGTCGGTCGGGTGAACACCGTCGAAGACGTCGTCAATATCGGCGACGAAATCAACGTCATGGTCATCGACGTCGATGCGGGCGGCAAAGTCAGCCTCTCGCGCAAGGCAGTGCTCAACGGCATGTCCCCCGAGGATGTGAAGAATCAGCCTCGCCCCGAGCGCGCGCCGCGCGACGGCGATCGCGGTGGCTTCCGTGGCCCGCCGCGTGACGGCGATCGCCCCCGCCGCCGTTTCTAGTCCATAGCGAAACACCCCGGGCTGCACCAGCAGCCCGGGGTGTTTTTTCATGCTGGATCTCTATTTCTTGGGCGAATATTCCTGGTTCGCCAGCAGATCGCTGTGGTGGCGCTGCGCCACGTCGGGGTGCGAGCGCAGCCGGCTCTTGAGCTGGTTTTTGCCGTTTTCGCGGAACAACGGATTGAGCGGGTCGACCGTTGCACCGCGGGCCTGCGCAGCGAGCTCCGGGGGCAGTGTCAGCACCGGGACGGTCGCATTGAGCTGCGCGTTGAAGAAGAACGCCACCGACAACCGGTCGCTGCCCGCCGGCGGTGTCACCACGCGGTGCACATTGGCCAGCAGATAGCCGCTCGACGCCATCTCGAGGATTTCACCGATATTGACCACAAACGTTCCCTGTTTGGGCGGCGCACTGATCCAGCTGCCGTTGTGCTCGACTTCGAGCCCGCGCTGGACGTCCTGCAGCAGCACCGTCACAAAACCACCGTCTTTGTGGGCACCGACGCCCTGGTCGCTCTCGGTGTTGTCGCGCCCCGGGTAGCGGATGATTTTCAACAGATAGTGCATGTCGGGCGTGTAGATGGGAGCAAAGACGTCGGGGTTCTGCCCGAGTGCAATCGCAAACGTCTGGATCAGCCGGATCGACAACGCCGCTGCGGCCGCCTGGTAGCGCAGAATTGTTTCTTTGAAGGCCGGCAGGGCACTGGGCCACTGATTGGGGCCGCGCAACCGGTTCCACGGCGCGTCGGCGGGCACCACGGCGAGGGCTTCCTTTTCAGCACCGATGTCGACCTGCTCACGCCAGTCTCGCGCGCCACGCGTGAATTCCATGCCCTGGCGGTTGTAGCCGCGGAAGTGCGGGTTGTTGACCATCTCGATGGCCAGTTTGTCGGCTTCGGGCAGGGCGAAAAACTGGCGGGCGATGGAGAGTGTATCGTCGATGAGCGCTTGATCGATCCCGTGCCCGGTGATGTAGAAAAACCCGAGATCATAGGCAGTGGTGCGCAATTCACGGATAAACGCATCCCGCTCGGCTGCGCTCGCTTCGAGCCGGCCGAGGTCTAACACTGGCAATTGGTCGTACTGGGTCGTCATGTTGTGCCCTTTCATGCCCCCTCACCATGAGGTGCGCTCATAATAGCACAAATATTATAAAGTTAGTCAACTTTCGAAGGTGTTGCCTGATCGGGGCGGTCGTGGGCGGTGCGGTGGTATGGGATAATAGGCGTAATCCCTTTTCTCAGCGCTGCAGAAACGAGCACACCATGACGGTACCGACGGTGCGATTGAACGACGGGCAGCATATGCCCCAGATCGGGTTGGGTACGTGGCCGATGAAAGACGACGATGCACCGGCGGTGATCGCTGATGCGATCGCAGCTGGCTACCGGCACATCGACACTGCACATCGCTATGGCAATCACCGCGGGGTGGGTGCGGGCATCCGCCAGAGCGGCGTCGCGCGCAGCGAGTTGTATGTCACGACCAAAATGGATTTCGAATTCCAGGGCGACGACAAAGCGATTGCGGGGCTCGACCTGTGTCTCCAGCAACTGGGGCTCGAGTACGTCGACATGCTGTTGATTCACTGGCCGATGCCCATGAGGAGCCAATATGTGTCGACCTGGCGGACGTACGAGCGGCTGCAGCAGAGCGGCAAGGTGCGTTCGATCGGGGTGTCGAACTTCAAACCGGCACATCTCGATGCATTGTTGGCGCAGACGAGCGTCGTGCCCGCCTGCAACCAGATCCAGCTGAGCCCGCGCATCGGGCGGGCCGACCATGTGGCATACAACCAAGCACACGGCATCGCGACGGTGTCGTGGAGCCCGCTCGGGCAGGGCAACGATCTGCTCCAAGACCCGGTCATCACGCAGATCGCCGCCCGCCACGGCAAGACGCCGGCGCAGGTGGTACTGCGCTGGAACATCGAACGCGGCCTCGTCGCCATCCCCAAAT
>JBJOJU010000078.1:0-4869 GCA_046046485.1 Chloroflexota bacterium
ACGCCCGTCGTCGTGCGGGCAAAACCATGTAGTACCACCGACATGACCTCGTATACGCAATACGCGCTCCCGATGCGCTACAACGAGGTTAGTCGTGTCCAAACGATGCAGGTCGCCGTCACCGCCGAATCGGCGCGGAGTGACCAACTCGACCTCGTCCTTCGTTCGCCATCTGGTACCTTCGTGCCGTTGTTGACCACTGCTCGCAGCGCGTCGACCAATCTGCGGGCGACGTTCAGCGACGGCGTGGCGCTCGCAACCACGGCGATGCGCAGTACTGCAGCACTCACCGATACCCACGAACTGGTGCGACCCGACGGTGTGTTGAGCACGATCGCTGGCGAACCGGTCGCTGGCCAGTGGACCCTGTACGCCTGTGACCGTGTCGACGATGCGAACGAAGTGACCATCACCGCAGTCGCACTGCAGGTGACGACGGCGGTGCAGGCGACCGCCGATCAGCGGCCCTGGAGCTTCGAACTGCAGGGGACCGCCGGCCAAGACAACCAACGCCGCAATCTGCTCATCTGGGCAGTCGACGCCGTCGGAAATACCTCGGAGTCGCAGACTATTGCCCTCGACATCGACACGGTTTCGCCCGCGCTCACCGTCGATCAGCTCGCCACCGAGCTGCTCCCGGGTAACCCGACGGTACTGTTCAGTGGTGAAGTCAGCGATGGCTCGGCAGTGACCTCGCTCGTCGCCGATATCTACACATCGGCCGGCTTCTTGCAGAGTGTCAATCTGACCCCGCCCGCCGATCCGCCCACCGGTCTGCGCGAAGCCTATCTGTTTGGGCGTTCGAGCCGTGCCTTCCGCTGGACGATGCCCTACACTGCGATCGGTCTGGCAGCCGGCACCTACACGGTGCAGTTTGCCGCCGTCGACAGCCTCGGCAATCGAACCCAGACCGACGGCTATCCCTTCACAATCGATGCAATGACCGTCCCGTCGAGTAGTGTCGCGGTGCGGCAACAAGCCCCGATCGACCAGCTGCAGCTCCGCTATGCCGTCGACACCGGTCGCGACATCACCGAGGTCTATACGACCATCGGCGACGACCTCCACACCACGACGGCGATCACCGACACGGCGATGACGGTGTACGGTCTGAGCGGCTCCCGCGACGACACGCTCCAGGTCACGATGACCAACGTCATCAGCGATACCGCGCTCAAGCAGGTCGTCGTCGACGACCATGCCCTGGTCGGTCTCACCACTGACGGCTACGTCGTCGCCCAGAGCGTCGGCACCAGCACCGGTTTCGATTTGACCACCACGATTTCACGCACGGTCCAGATCGCCCTCGCCGGCGACGACCACCTCCTCACACTCAGCGACACGGGCGTCATCAGCGACCACTCGGCGACCGGGGTCTCGACGTTTGTGACCGCGGCGCCTGCGGCTGCAATCGCTGCGTCGCGTACCCACGCGTTGGCGGTGTTGACCAACGGCGACACCATCGCCTGGGGGATGAACACCCACGGCGAGACGACGATTCCCGCGGCTGCCCAGACCGATGTCGCCTACCTGGGTGCCGGCGACGGCTTCAGCGTGGCGTTGACCGAACGCGGCAGCGTCGTCGCATGGGGCGACAACACACTCGGTCAGACGACCCTGCCCATCTCGGCGACGACCGGCATCACCAGTATTGCCGTCGGCCGCGCTCATGCCGTGGCATTGACGGTCGACGGCGAGGTCGTCGCCTGGGGTGCAGACAACGCCACACAGTCGACCGTCCCCATTTCGGCGACGCATGCCATCGCGGTGTTCGCGGGGGCAGACAGCAGCGCCGCATTGACACGCGATGGCACGCTGATTACCTGGGGGGCGCAGCGCCAACCGGCGGATTGCTGTGTGGGCACGGCAGTGGTCGCGTTCAACCGCACTCATGCCTTCGTCCACACGCGCGAGACACGTGCGACGCAGTCGGTGATCCTGCCGGCGGGCACCCAGCCGCGACAGCAGGTGGCGACCTTTTACGGGGTCATCCCTGGCCGGCGCTACCGCTACAGCATCACGGTACGCAATAGCCGAGGTTCTTCGACCGTCACTGGCTATGTCCAGGCAGCGGTACTCTACAACAAGCTCTTTCTCCCGATGGTGCAACCCGGTGCGGTCGTGCCCACCGGTGCAGGACGATAAGGAGACCGCGATGAAACACCTCACCACGCTCTTTGTCGTCGCTGCACTCCTCGGGCTCGTCGGTGTCGCCGACCACCGCGGTACCACCGCGACTGGGCGAGCAATCACACCGGCCCCGACCACGACGCTCAGTCTCCCGACGCCAGCCACCCTCGATCGGACGCGAAGCGGCAGCCTCGACGAATGGGGCAGCCTGCCGCCCTACGGCCTCGAACGCATCCCGCCGGCCGCCAGCACCGGCATCACCGCCGCGGCGGTCGGCGCGCACCACGCACTGGCATTGACCACGGGCGGTCGTGTCGTCGGCTGGGGGACGAATCTCACCGGCGAACTCACGATTCCGACCAGCGCACGGACCAATGTCGTCCAGGTCGCCGTTGGGCGCTCGCACAGTGTCGCGTTGAACGCCAGCGGAGCCGTCGTTTTCTGGGGATCCGCCGTCGCAGCGCCGCTGCGCAGCGATACCCCACCCACCGACGTCGTCCGCATCGCCGCCGGCGACACCTACACGCTCTTGCTGCGGGCCAACGACACCGTCGTCGCCTATGGCAGCAGCGCATACCGCACGATTCCGGCGGCGCTGACGGGGAAACCCGTCGTCGCCATCGCAGCAGGGGCCACCGCGGCAGCCGCGTTGACCGACGCCGGCACGGTGGTGACCTGGGGCGAGACACTGGCGCTCCCGGCGTTGGCGGCGAGCGATATCACGGCCATCTGGGCCGGGGGCCCGCACGTCGTCGCGCTGCGTCGCGACGGTCGCCTGGTCATCACGGGCGGGACGGCAGCCTTTGCGGCTGACCCCCGGCTCCCCGTTTCGACGATCCCGCCGTTCGGGGGCGAACAAGCCTACACCGTCGTCGACGGCATGGCTGGTGCCACCGCGGTCGAATTCGCCAGTTGGGGCATCGGCATCGTCCGCCGCGGTGGGATGACCGTGGCACTGCCCTACGACGAACAAACTGTCCCCGTCGACTTCCCCACCGGTGGGGTCTACAGCCTAGGGATGTCGGCAGCACACGCCGCAGGTGCCATGCTCCGCTTTGCCGACTCGGTTGCACTCACCGCGACTGCTGCACCGGACACGCTTTCGCCTGCGCTCGCCCGTGATCGCAACACGTTGGGGTATTTGCGGGTCTGGGGCGGCAACGGTGCGATCCGTACGCTGCCCGAGGCGGTCGACGGTGTGTTGCTTCGGCATGTCGCTGCAGGCGCACGGCATATCGCCGCTCTGCGGGCCGACGGTCGCGTCGTCGCGTGGGGCGACGACACGGCCGGGCAAACCGACGTGCCGGCTGACCTCCAGACCGCGGTCGCACTGCACAATCCGCTGCGCGTGGTGATGCTGGCCGCCGGTGCAGCCCACACCCTCGCCCTGCGTGCAAACGGCACCGTTGTTGCCTGGGGCAGCAACGACAGCGGCCAGAGTACGGTGCCTGCCGGGTTGACCGGGGTAGTACAGGTCGCTGCAGGGGTCCGCCATTCGGTCGCACTCAAAGAAAACGGGACCATCGTCGTCTGGGGTGATAACAGCTACGGCCAACAGAACCAACCCGCGGTGACCGGCGCCGTCAAAATCGCCGCCGGCGGGTGGCACACCCTCGCGCTGCGACAAAACCGTACCGTCGTCGGCTGGGGGCGCAACGACAACGACCAACTCAATCTGCCCTCCGGTAGCGCCGCCGATATCGCAGCCACCCTCGCGAACAGTGCGGTCCTCTTTGCCAACGGGCAGGTGCAGGTGAGCGGCGGCGATGAATGGAACCAGACCGACGTCCCCACTGCGTCGTTTCTGCGAATCGGTGCAGGAGCCTATCACTTCGTCGGCATCACCAGCAGCGGGCAATTCGCCGGTTGGGGGCTCAACGGCGACGGCCAGGTCATCTCCCAAGACCCGCGTCTGCAGCCGTTTTTGGTGACGGGTGGCGCAACCTACACCGCCATGCTCTATCGCCCAGGACCAGCAGGCTCGCCCACGGCAACGCCCACCGGTACCGTGGCCCGCAGCGTGCCGCCGGTGCCCACCGCGGGGAGCGACTGGACGTCCGACGGGCTCGCACTCCTCACCGCCGGCGACACGTTCCAGATCGCCGACTACCCGCTGATCGGGTATGCGTTCGGGTCTGGGAACCAGCAAGTCGGCGTCACGGCTGAGGGGGATGTGATTTTCACCGGCACTGCTGCTGCTGGGGCTCCGTGCAGCATGATTGACCCCGTCGGTCAACCAGCGCATGGACGCGACGTGGTGTCGGTGGCGTTGTCGCCCCAGCTCGGCGTGTTGCTGCACCGCGACCGGAGCTTGTATGCATGGGCAGGCTGCGACGGCGCGGGTGTGGGCATCCCTGCGACCCACATCCCGCTCAGTTATCGCACCGCCGTCCAAGAATATGCCCTCAACGCAGCCGAACTCCCAGACGGAGACCCCGACGCGGCCAACCATCTGGTGATTTTGACACTCGACGACCGCATCTGGTCGAACAAGTACCGTCTCCCCGCCTTCCCCAAACCCATCCGCCATATCGCGGCGACCGACGACGCTGTCGGCGTGCTCGCCGAAGACGGGACGGTCTGGGTGTCGGACGCGCGCTACACCCCGCCGGCGTCGGTCACCGGAATCGTCGAACTCGCGGCGGGTGATCGCCATTTCGTGGCCCTGACCAGCGCGGGTGGGGTTGTGAGTTGGGGGGCCGACGAAGCCAATGTCGGAGTTCTCGATGTCCCACACGA
>JBJOJU010000153.1:0-3086 GCA_046046485.1 Chloroflexota bacterium
ACCGGTATGAGCGGGACAACGGTGATGATGCGTTGAAAAACAGGGTTAGGGCTTGGTGCCGATGCCCCCGTAGCGGCGGTCTCGCTTGCCATAATCCTCGACTGCTTGCTGCAACAATTCCGGGGTGAAGTCGGGCCAAAACACCGGGGTCGGCCAGTACTCGCTGTACGCCGCTTCCCAAATCATGAAGTTTGACAGACGCCATTCACCACTGGTGCGGATGATGAGGTCGAGGTCAGGGACACCGTTGCTCGAGAGATGCTGACTCACCACGTGTTCGGTGATGGCGTCGGCGGGTATCCCGTCGGCGATGATGGCTTTCACCGCGTTGACGATGTCTTGCCGCCCGCTGTAGTTGAACGCGACACACAGGGTGATGCGGGTGCAATGCGCGGTGCGGGCGATGGCGCTGCGGATCTTGTCGGCCAAATGCGGCGCGATGCCGGCGAGCGTCCCCAGATGTTGGATGCGCACATTCTCATGTACGAGATTCTCGACTTCGCGGTCGAGAAACTCGCCCAGGAGGAGCATCAACCCTTGGATCTCGAGGGTCGGCCGCCGCCAGTTTTCTGTTGAGAACGCGTAGAGCGACAAAAAGTCGACACCCAGGTCGGCTGCAGCCCGGATTATCGGGCGGATGTTCTCGACACCTGCACGGTGGCCTGCGTGGCGGGAGCGCCCTTGCGCAGTCGCCCAGCGACCGTTGCCGTCCATGATGATGCCGATGTGCCGTGGCATACGCTTTGTCTCGTGACCGGCGGCTGCGTCTGTCATGCGCGCTAGATCTCCAGCACTTCCGCTTCTTTGTGGGCGCCGATGAGTTCGAGCTCTTTGGTCGACTTGTCGACCAGTTCTTGGAGCTTATCGTGGCCGCGGCGTTGCTCGTCTTCGGAAATCATCTTCTCCGACTCGAGCTCCTTCAGGCTTTCCATACCCTCACGGCGGACATTGCGCAGCGCGACCTTTGCTTCTTCGACGCGCTGTTTGACCTGCTTGACCAGCTCTTTGCGGCGGTCTTCGGTCAGCGGCGGCAGATTCAAGCGGATGATGCGTCCGTCGTTGTTGGGATTCAACCCCAGATCCGACACCTTGATTGACTTCTCGATCGACTTGATCATGCTCGCGTCGAAGGGTTGGATGACGATCATGCGCGGGTCAGGCGTGGTGATGGTTGCAACCTGGTTCAGCGGCAGCATATCGCCGTACGCTTCGACCTGCAGGTGTTCGACCAACGCCGGAGTGGCTCGGCCGGTGCGAATACTGACCAGCGTGTGACGCAGGGCTTCGGCGGTCTTCTTGAGGCGAACCTCAGCATCTTTGAGTACGTCGGTGACCATGGGGGACTACCTTTCGTTGCGGACGAGCGTGCCGACGTGCTCGCCCATCAGGATGCGACGAATCGTGCCGGGTTCGTTGGGATTGAAGACGACGATTGGAATGTTGTTGTCCATGCAGAACGTCAGTGCGGTGCTGTCCATCACGGTCAACCCCTGCTGGATTGCATCCATGTAGGTGAGGGTGTCGTAGCGAGTCGCATCCGGGTTGCGGCGCGGGTCGGCGGTGTAGACACCATCGACGCCGTTTTTGGCCATCAGGATGACTTCGCAGTGCATTTCGGCAGCGCGGAGTGCGGCAGCCGAATCGGTGCTGAAGTATGGATTCCCCGTGCCAGCGGCGAGGATGACGATGCGATGTTTCTCGAGGTGTCGGGCGGCGCGTCGGCGCAGGTACGGCTCGGTGACTTCGTCCATCTTGATGGCGGTCATCGCACGGGTGTGCATGCCGTGGCGTTCGAGCGAATCCTGGAGGGCCAGCGCGTTGATAATCGTCGCCAACATCCCCATGTAGTGCGATTGGGCCGGATCCATCCCGAGGGCAATCGCCTTCTGCCCGCCCCGCCAGATGTTGCCGCCGCCGACCACGATGGCGATTTCGACGCCCAATTCGTGGATCGCGCGGATCTCACGGGCATAGAATTCGAGCACCGATTGGTCGATGGTCTGCTCTTGGGTGCCGGCCAGGGCTTCGCCACTGAGTTTCAGCAGGATGCGTTTGTACTTCGGAGCGGCCATCGTGGTTCCATTCACCAAACAGCGGAGGCGATTGCCTCCGCTGTGCGCTGTGTCCTTTAGTTGCCGATTTCGTAACGGACGAAGCGTCGCACGACGACGTTCTCACGCAGCTTTGCGACCGCTGCCTGAATCATGTCTTCGATGGTCTGCGACGGGTTGCGGACGTACGGCTGCTTGAGCAACACGACTTCTTCGTGGTACTTGGCAGCAGTCAGACCACTGGCGGCGACTTCGGCTTCGCTGACTTCTTCGGGGGTGACATACTTGGGGTTGACGGCTGCCACGTGCATGGCGATGTTCTTGCACAGCTCGAGGAAGTCGGGCGTGCGGGCGACGAAGTCGGTTTCGCAGTTGATCTCGACCATGGCTGCCATCTTGGCACCGTTGTGGACGTAGATCTCGATGCGCCCTTCGTTGGCTTCACGGCCCTTGACTTTATCGCTCACCTTGAGGCCGCGCTCGCGCAGGACTTCGATGGCCTTGTCCATGTTGCCGTTGGTCTGGGCCAAGATGTCTTTGCACTCTTTGATGCCGGCGCCGGTGCGCTCGCGCAACTCTTTGACCATTTGGGCGGATACTTCTGCCACGGGGAACTCCTTTGTGATATGAGAGCACGGGGAATGGCACGAGCCACCCCCCGTGCCGGTCAATTACTCTTTGTCTGCGGCGGCTTCGACGGCTGCGACCTGGGCCTGGAAATCGCCACGCGACGATTCACGGCGGGTCATACCTTCGATCGCGGCGTCGGCGATGCGCGACGTCACCAAGCGGATGCTGCGGATGGCGTCGTCGTTCGACGGAATGATGTAATCGATGTTGTCCGGGTCACAGTTGGTGTCGACCATGGCAACCACCGGCACGCCCACTTTGACGGCTTCGGCGAGGGCCAACGACTCTTTGTGCGGGTCGACGATGAAAATGGCACCAGGCAGACGGTCCATCGTCTTGATACCCGAGAAGACCTTATTCAGCTTCTCGATTTCTTCGTTGCGCTTGCCGGCTTCTGCCTTTGTC
>JBJOJU010000169.1:0-3245 GCA_046046485.1 Chloroflexota bacterium
CCACAGACAGACCACGGCAATACCCATGCGCAGCAACACTGATCCGCTCGCGCCGATGAGTGGAAAAATGTCGCGTGCCAGGGCAGCACCGATCTGGACCGAAATGACCCCACCGATGACCGCCAGCGGCGCTGGAATTGCATCGAGGGCACGCAGACTGACACCGGTACGCATGAAAAACCTGTGAAATATCCGTGCGAAAACTGTGCAATAATCCACAGTGACCACAGCGAAATCGGGATACCGCTAGTGTAGCGGATTTTGAGGAGTGCGGGTATGTACAGCGTGATTGGTGTGCACTATCGGAACGTCACCGAGTACCACAACGACGAATGCAGCGTCGATGCACTGCTGCATTCCGGGGTATTGGCGGCGCCAGACGCCGTCGTGATACCGACCATGGAAGGGATTCCGTTGGTGGCGTCTGAGCCTACCAATATCGGTCGCTACAACGGGCGAATCGCTGCCGAAGCTGCGGCTATGTTGCGCCGTGGCGAACATGTCTGCCTCATCGGCGGCAACTGCACCCTCGTGACGGGATTGTTCGCAGGGATTCAAGCCGCCTACGGTGCCGAAGCACGCATCGGGTTGGTCTGGTTCGACGCGCACGGCGACTTCAACACTACCAAAACCACGTTGTCTGGTATGTTGGGTGGGATGCCGGTGGCCGTCTGTGCCGGCTTGACCTACCCCGACTGGCGGACCGCCGCGGGTATCACTGCTCCGCTGCCCACCGAGCGTATCGTGATGGTCGATGTGCGCAATCTCGATCCGAAGGAGCGCACGCTCATCGAATCGACGGACATCACCGTTGTCCCGTGTGCGACAGGACCGTTGCACGCCGCCATGGAAGCCCTGGTTGCGACGTGCGACTACATCTACCTGCATATCGACGAAGACATCCTCGATATCCGCTATGTCCCCAACCACATGACCGGAGAACCTGGTGGACCCGACATGGCTGCAGTCCAAGCAGCCATCGCGACCGTCCAGCAGGAGGCCGGCGACAAACTCGTCGCCCAAGCACTCGTCTCGATCAACAACGCCGGCGACGGTGCAGCAACGAGCGTCGCCAGTGCGGTTTCGCTCCTCCAGTCGATGCTCGCACCGTGGCAGAGAAAGGGTTAACCATGCAATCCAATGACCGACTGCGGCAAATCACGACTATTTTTATCACCATACTCACCTTGGTGGTGAATTCGCTCGCCACGACGTTGCCGCTGAATAACAAGACCACCGCCGAACTCTCCGACAGCTTCCACATTCGCTTCGTCCCGGCGGGGTATGTGTTCGCCGTCTGGGGGGTCATCTACCTGGGCTTCGTCGCCTACACCATCTGGCAGGCACTCCCACGCAACGCTGCCAATCCGCGTGCCCGTGCCATCGGCTGGTGGTACATCGGCGGCAGTATCGCCAACACGCTCTGGTTGGTGTTTTGGCACTATCAATACGTGACGGTCACGTTGCCCATCATGCTGACGCTCCTGGCGACCTTGATCGTCACTGCCATCCGACTCCACCAGCAGGCGCCGACAGGCTGGGGCGAACGCCTCTGTCTCGATATGCCCATGCGCATCTATATGGGCTGGATCAGTGTTGCGACGGTCGTGAATGTCACCGTGGTGCTGTTCGACAACGGCCTGGTCGTGCCCGATGACCAAGCGGTCATGTGGGCGGTCGTGCTCGTCGCCGTGGCGGTCGGATTGGCACTCGCGCAGCGTTGGTTCCGTGGTGACACCGCCTTCGGGATGGTCATCGCCTGGGCAGTGTACGGGGTCGCCATCAAGCAAGACATCTACGTCGCGCAGGGGATTTTGCCGGCAGCACCGCTCCTGCGTGATGTCGCATCACTGGCTGCGCCTGCGCTGGCAGGAGTCTTGCTGATGTGGTGGCTCGTCGATCGATTCCGACCGGCCACGCGCTCGGTCAGCTGAGCGAAAAGTGCGGTATGATGTCGCTGCAGCACCGTTTTGACGAATAGTCGAGGAAGACACATGGCAGAGCAGCTGAATGCCAACATTGCGTTGGATCGCCGTCGGGTCATTGGTACGATTTCACCCAATCTGTTCGGTGGTTTCATCGAGCACATGGGTCGCTGTGTCTACGAGGGCATCTACGATCCGGGTTCGCCCCACGCCGACAACGACGGCATCCGTGTCGATGTGCGCGATGCACTCAAAGCGATGGGCGTCACGATCATGCGCTACCCGGGTGGGAACTTTCTGAGCGGGTACGAGTGGACCGACGGCATCGGCCCGAAGGAGCAGCGCCCCAAAAAGCGCGATCTGGCGTGGAAGTCGACCGAAACCAATCAATTCGGTACCCACGAATTCATGGATTTCTGTGACTACCTCGGCTCCGAAGCGATGCTGGGAGTCAACCTCGGCACCGGCACCATCCAGTCAGCCGGGAACTACGTCGAATACGTGAATGCCCCCACCGGCACCTACTGGTCGGACCTGCGTGCTGCCAACGGCCGCCAAGAGCCGTGGGGCGTCACCTGGTGGTGTCTGGGCAACGAAATGGATGGTCCGTGGCAGATCGGGCACCTCAATGCCGACGACTACGGCAAAAAAGCCCTCGAAGCCGCCAAAATCATGAAGTGGCACGATCCGTCGATCAAGTTGATTCTGGCCGGCTCGTCGTCCAACGACATGCCCACCTACCCGGCCTGGGATCGCACGATCCTCGAGCACTGCTACGACCACATCGATGTGCTTTCGATGCACTACTACGCCATGAACGGTGTCAACGACACGCCGTCGTTCTTGGCATTGGCGATCGACTTCGAAGCCTATATCGAGACCCTGGCGTCGACGATCCGCTACGTCAAAGCGCTCAAACGCTCGAAGAAAACCGTCAAGCTGTCCTGGGACGAGTGGAATGTCTGGTACAAAGCCCGTCTCGATTCCGACATGGACGGCTCGTGGACCGAGCGTCCGCACCTCATCGAAGAGGTCTACAACCTCGAAGACGCACTGGTCATCTCGCAGTGGATGAATGTGTTCCTCCGCAAGTGCGACGTGCTCGAGATGGCGTGTATGGCGCAGATGGTCAACGTCATTGCACCGATTTTGACCAACACCAACCAGATGTTGCTGCAGAGCATCTACTACGCATTCAAGCAGCACGCGACCCGGGCCAAAGGCGTTTCGCTCGACTCGTTCGTCACCGTGGCGACGACGCCGACCAAGAAGTTCGGTGATGTGCCATTGCTCGACGTCGCATCGTCGTGGGATACCGAT
>JBJOJU010000250.1:0-3806 GCA_046046485.1 Chloroflexota bacterium
GCCCAGGTAGCAGCGTCGTAGCCCACCGCGTCTCGAAAACGGGCCCGACCCGCTGGCGAAACCTGCGGGACCCAGGCAATCAGCAGATCGACCGCTGGATCGCCCACCCCCATGCACCCGAAATCGATGACTCCCGCCAGGTGCCCGTCGTCGACCACGACATTGCCCGGATTCGGGTCGCCGTGCAGCCACACCGGGGCCAGTTGCCACGGCGGCGTGACGACGGCTGCTTCCCAAAACTGCGCTGCCACGGCGGGGTCGCATGCATCGGTGCAGTGCGGGATCTGCACCCGCGTACGCCCGTCGCGGTCAGGGTGCGTCAGGGGCAGCCCCCGCCCGTGGTTCGCCGGGCCGGCAGGTGGCCCACCGGTCGCGGGGATGGCGTGCAACGCTCGCAGCCACCCCGCCAACTCGACCACACAGTCGTCGATGACCTCACTGGGTGCCTGCGCCAACACGGTCCCCGCGACCCACTCGTAGACATACCACGGCCAAAGGTAGTCGGCGCTGGGTCTTCCCAATGCCACTGGTGTCGCAATCGCAGCCGGTAGCTGTGGGGCGAGCTGCGGGAGCCACTGGTATTCGATCGGGACCTGCGGGACTGCCCAGGCGACCCGGGGGAAGCGGAGCGCCAGACGCTCACCGAGGCGAAATATCGTATTGTCGGTGCCCTGTGACGCCACGGGCACGACGGGGAGCGCCGCCCAAGCGGGGAATTGGGCGGCGACCAACGCTTGAGCCTGTACTACGTCGACGACATATTCGTCGTGGTGGAGCGATGACGTCATCGGCTAGATGATGTTGCGCTCGAAGACCGAGCCGGTTTTGTAGCGTTCGATGCGCAGCGGGGTGATGTCGTAACTGTGGGCAGCGCCGTCGAGGATCTCTTCGGCCATGAGCAGCCCGGTGGCAGGTGCATGCATGATGCCGTGCCCGCTGAACCCGGCGGCGTTGATGAACGTCGGGAGGTCAGGGTGACGCCCCAGAATGGGCATGTGGTCGGGGGTGATCTCGTAGCACCCCGCCCAGCATTGTTTTTCGGCGAGTGCGACCTCACCCAAGCGTGGGAAGCGGGCGAAGCCGGCATCGAGCACCGTGTCGAGCCACTCCCAGTCGACGGCGGTGTTGTAGCCGGCGGGTTCATCGGCTTTCGAGAGGCCCATGATGAGCGACTGGTGTTCTTTGCGCATCCAGAAGCCGCTACTCACATCGACGGTGAGGGGCATCTGGCCAGGGATGATCGCCGTCGGCTGGGTCACATAGACATTGCGGCGGTAGGGCAGGATGGGCACCTCGAGACCGGCGAGCCTGCCCACCACCCCACCCCACGACCCCGCACAGTTGACCACCAGGGGCGTGCTGATGGTTCCCCGGCTGGTTTCGACGGCGCAGACCGCACCCGACCGGGTGCGAATGGCAGTCACGCCCGCGGAGCGCTCGAGGGTCACCCCCAACGCACGTGCGCGTGCCAAATAGCCCATTGCGATCCCGTGGGGGTCGCAGAATCCATCGTCGGGGTTGTAGGTGGCGCCGATGAGATCGTCGACGACGACATCGGGCACGATGGCATGGATTTCGTCGGGGCGGAGGAGTCTGGTGCGGGCGCCCAGGCGCTGCTGCATCACCGTGGCGTCGCAGTACCCTTCCCAATCGGACTGGTCACGGATGAGAAACAGGTACCCGACCTGGGTCAATCCGCTCTCGGCGCCGATTTCGGCCGGGAAGTTGGCATAGCGTTCGATCCCGTACTGCGACAGGCGTACATTGAGCTCGTGCGAAAACTGATGGCGGACACCGGCGGCCGACCGCGCGGTCGAGCCGGTAACTTCGCTCTCGTACTGCTCGAGCACCACCACATCGGTACATCCCCGGGCTGCCAAATGGTAGGCGACCGACGCGCCCATCACCCCAGCCCCCACGATTACCACGGACGCCGTTGTCTGCATCGTTGTTACCTTTTCTGTGAATCGGCAAAAGCGTACCACACACCGACGCGACCCGCCGTCACGGGCGTATAATCGCCCCATCGGGTCAGGTCAGTTGGTCTGGGGCAAAGGCACGAAAATGAACCAATTCGCTGCGTTTGGGTTGTTTGTCCGTCGCGAATTCGCCGGGTACAGCAGAGCTGCACTGCGCAGCGACCTCGTCGCCGGTATCACCGTCGCCGCGGTCTGTCTGCCACTGGCCCTGGCGTACGGCATCGCCGGCGGGATGACCGCGGCAGCAGGGCTCGTCACTGCCATCGTGGCCGGGTTGATCACCGGTGCCTTGGGCGGGACGTCGTTCCAGATGAGTGGACCGACCGGCGCGATGTCGGCGGTTTTATTGGTCGTGTTGCACCGCCAAGGCCTGACCGGAGTCTATGCCGCGACCCTCATCGGCGGGTTGTTCCTGATTATCATGGGGATCTTCCGCTTCGGGCGGTACGTGGTCTACATCCCCACGCCAGTGACCACGGGATTCACCGGTGGCATTGCTTTGATTATTGTGATTAGTCAGATCGACGCTGCGCTGGGCGTCCAGACCGCCTCGGCCGAGACTGCCGTCGCCAAACTGGGCGGGTATTTCCAACACCCACTCGCGGTCAACCCCGCCGCACTGGGCCTCTGCGTGGGTACCATCGGCGTGCTGTGGCTGTGCAAACGCGTTCTCCCGAAACTCCCCGATGCCCTGGTCGCCATGGGACTGGCCACGCTGGTCGCCTGGGGGGTCGGTCTTCCCGCCGACCGCATCGGCGAGTTACCGCATGCGATTCTGCTCAACGACCATCTCGATCTGGCTACATTCCCCTGGGGAGCCTTGAGCGATGTGACCACCGCCGGGGTCACCATCGCCCTGCTGGCTGCAATCGAGAGCCTGATGACGGGCACCGCTGGCGCTGCGATGAGCGGCAAACCCTTCGACCCCGACCAGGAACTCATCGCGCAGGGCGTCGCAAACACCGTGGTGCCGTGGTTTGGCGGTGTCCCGTCGAGCGCAGCGATTTCGCGCACCGCCGTGGCGATCCGCAGCGGCGCGCACAGCCGCCTAACCAGCATCGTCCACGCGTTGGTGCTGTTGTTGTGTATTGTTGCCATCGGTCCAGTGATTGCAGCCATCCCGATGGCGAGCTTGGCGGGGGTGCTGCTGTGGACCGCGTGGAACATGCTCGATTGGCCGATGCTCCGCCGGTTTTGGCATGCGAAACTCACGCACCCGTGGGTGAGCGTGTTGGTCACGATGGGCTGCACGGTGGTCTTGGATGTGTCGCAGGCGATTCTCATCGGCATCGCCGTTTCGGCGCTCGCACACCTCCGGCATGCCGCCGAAGCAGCCAGTGTGACCGTGACTCCGGTCGATGCCGCGCGCATGCCCTCGGCACATCTCGCGAGCACATGCCCCGGCGTCCGGGTCGCGTACATCTCTGGTGCGTTGTTTTTCGGGAACGCCGTCGCCATCAAAGAGCAGCTCGCCCAAGACGACCACTGTCACACATTGGTGATGAGTATGCGCGGGGTGCCGTCGATCGACATGCAGGCGGCCGATGTGATCCACACGGCGATCCGTGCCATCTTGGCTGCCGACGGCGTGGTATATGTGGCCGGGGTCCAACCCGCAGTGCGCAGCATCTTCGACAAGGTGGGAATCACCGCCGACATCGGCGAGACACAGTATTGCTGGGACGCCGCCAGTGCAATCCAGCGCATCCACGACGAAATCGAACAGCACGGTTGCCTGCGCTGCGCCGAGTGTGCCACTGCGCAGCCGTCAGCGTAGGCGGTAGAGGTATTCGCCGGCCCGCGGGATGACGAGGGTGTCGGGGTCGC
>JBJOJU010000251.1:0-7081 GCA_046046485.1 Chloroflexota bacterium
TGAGCACCAGATGAGGCGGTACCGGCACCGGCACCGTAAACGGCCCCGGTTCGACGATCCCCCACTCCCGCGCCAGCAGCTCAGTCACCGCTGTCCGATGCGGTGCATCCCACGGCAGGCGTAGCCGAAAGCAGATATCGTCGACCGCGTCGTCACGCGTGAGGTAGCGCATCGGTTCGCGCGACGGCAGCACGGTCACGTCGGCGGCGATCCCCAGCTGTGCCAGCACTGCCAGGGCTTCGTAGCCTGCCGGAAGCGGCAATCGAGGGCTGCCGTGATAGGCTTCCCACAGCGGTAACACCGGCGTCGTGGGATGGCGTGCTCCCAACACGAGGACACACTGCTCGCTGGCAGCGGCGTCCATCGCGGTGAGAAACGGCACGATGTCGCGCACTGCGTACAACACGTGCACTGCGAGAGCAACTGCCACCGCCGGCACCACTGTCTGCGGCCAACTGCCTGCGAGCACGGTCAACCGGCGGGCCGCCGCCGGATCGGTGGGCACGGGGATCTGCGCCCGCATCGCGGCGGACTGCTCGAGGGCGACGACGCGGTGCCCTGCTGCGAGCAAGGGCGTGACATAGCGCCCAGCTCCCGCGCCGATGTCCAGGATGGTGCTGCGGCCCGCCAACTGCGGGAGCAGCCAGTCCATGAACGCATCTGGTTGGGCAATCTGTCTCGTCCGCGCTGCGTAGCGTCTGGCAATTGCCGCGTACTCATCGCTGCTCCGCTGCATATCGGGGTGCGTCGCCGCTTCGCCCTGGGCGCGTTCGGCGTCGTACATCGCCCGCCAGCGCGCAGCCCAATCGTCTTGGCCGGGCGCCCAACTGACCGGCGGCATCAGACGTCCACCCACGCGCCATGGGCAGCTGCACTGCGGCGCGCGGCGGCGATGACCGCATCCACGTGGACCGCCGCAGCATCGCTGCACGCGGTGCGAGCCTGACCGGCGACGCGTGCGAGGAACGCTTCCCAGCTGGCGGTGTGCCACGACAGCGACCCGGTGGGCGTCTCAGCGCCGGGGATGCTGGCTGCCGGGGTGGCTGCGTTCCAGATGTCGCTGGTCTGCAGCCGATTGGGCACCGCCGCACTGCCGGTCGTGAGTGTATTGACCTGAGCAGTGTCGTAGACGAGCGTCCCCTGGGTGCCATAGGCCTCGAGTCGGAGGCTGTCGGCCGCACCGGGCACGACCTTGGCGGCTTCGAGGGTCACCAGCATACCGTCGGCCAATTGACCATGCAACCACGCGATGTCGTCAGCATCGACCGGCGTGGGCACGCCGTCGCGGTCGGGCCGCAGCGGGTAGACGGTGGTCAACTGGGCTTGTAGTGCCACAAACGGGCTACCAAACACCGCCTGGGTGAGGTCAATGAGGTGAGACCCGAGGTCGACCAGGACCCCGCTCGCAGCGCCCACAAACCGCCAGCTGATCGGCCGTGACGGCGCTACATTGCTGCTGCGATAATAGCGTAGGTGTGCCCGCAAACCGTTGCCCAGATGGCCGGCGGCGACGAGTCGCTGCGCCTCGACCAGGGCAGGGATGCGGCGGAAGTGGTGATTCAACACGAGTTGCAGCCCACCTGCCGCCGCCTGATCGACGAGGCGTTGCGCCAGCACCGGGTCGACGACCAGGGGTTTCTCGCACAGCACGTGCTTGCCGGCTGCCAGTGCCGCAGCGACCTGCTCGGCGTGCACCCCCGTCGGTGTACTGATGAGCACTGCGCCGATCGCCGGATCGGCCAGTATCGCGTCGAACGCACGCTGGGGTACCGTGGGCAGATCGTGGGCTGCACGCTGCTGACTGCCTGGTCCGCCCGGGCAGACAGAGCAGATCACTGGGCGCAGCGGCGCCTGCGGATATGCGAGGGGCAGTAATTGCAGTGCGGCCGTGTGCACCCGGGCGATGGCGCCATAGCCGATGATGCCGATTCCGATGTCGTTCATCGCAACTCCGTGACGGCAAACGGTCCGCTACCGCTCTGGGCGAGTGCCTCGAGTGCAGCCAACGCGTGATAGCCCTGTTGGTAGACGTGGGGGTCGTTGACCGCGTAGCCGCGCGCTTCGTACTCGTCGACGTCGAGGCGGGTCAGCTGCGACCGATCGGGCGACACGAACAAATCGAGTTCGAGGTCGACCGAGGTCACGCTGGTGGCGGTGCGTGTCGCGGGCAGCGCGACGTTGCAGTACCAGCCCCGCAAGGCCCCGGCGGCGCTATACCACGCAAAAATGTTGTACCAGTCGTCGGTGTAGAAATACTCATCGAGCTGGTCGCCCGGGGCAATCTGGATATAGCCCAGGTCGACGGCCGGGCGGGTCCACAACGCACGCACCACGACACTGGTGGCGTCGTGGTGCAGCAGTCGGGTCTGATAGCTGATGGTGGTGCGTTTGAAGGGTTTGATGAGGTGGATCAGCATCGCCGGGCCATCCGATCAGAGATAACTCCGGCCCATGGTTTTGCGCAGGCGACCACGCAGAGTCGCGGGGATCTTACGACCCACCGCGCTGACCAGCAGCAAGAAAATCAACTGCAGTGTGCCGACCCGCGGCTTCACGAGCTCCATCAGCTGTGCCGGGTCACTCAGCCTCAACGGCGACTGCGCATGGACTTCGACCTTGAGGTCGTCGCCGTGCCACTCGCGCTCGACCCAAAACAAATGCGGCATGCTGCGTTGAAAGACGTAGTAGGCCGGGTTGTAGGCGTACAGATAGTCGAAAAACTCGCCGAAAGGCTCGACTGCTTCGCGCGGGTGCAGGATGATGACGTCGTCGACGAGATTCACATACCAGCGGTGGAACGACCAGTGAAAGGTCTTTTCGGCGATTTCGGACGGGCTCTGGATATAGCCGGCCTGCGACACACGCTTCAGCTCCGACACGAATTGGATCGGGTCGTCCATGTGTTCGAGGATGTGCGAACAGATGGTATAGGCGAACGCACCGTCTTTGAATGGCAGGTGATGGGCGTCGGCGACCACGAAGGGCCGGTCGATGACCAAGTCGCCACCGCGCTCGGTGTTGTCGAACAGGAAGCGGTCGACGAGCACGTTCGAACGCGGGTTGGGATTTTCGCCACTGCCGATTTCGAGGACGAGGCCGGTTTTGGGTGGGTTGAGGCGTTGTTCCATGGGGCTAATTCAACTCGTCGCCGGAGAGGCTGTCGTGGAGCACGTCGAGGTACTCGAGCGCCATCCCGGTACCGATCGCGACACAATTCGCCGGCTGGTCGGCCACATAGCAGGGCACACCGGTGAACTCGGTCAGCAAGTCGTTGATGCCGCGCAACATAGAGCCACCACCGGTCATCACCATGCCCTTGTCGATGAGGTCTTCGGCGAGGGCCGGCGGGGTCTCGGCGAGCACGCGCCGCACCGCCCCGATGACCTGCTCGAGGGGCTCTTGGATGGCCTCGGTGATCTCGGTCGAATTGACTTCGATGGTGCGGGGCAAACCGGCCACTTGGTCGCGACCACGCACCTGCATCTGCAGCGGGCGGCTCATCGACACAGCCGAGCCGATTTCGATTTTGATACTCTCGGCCATGCGCTCGCCCACCAGTAGGTTGTATTTGCGCTTGATGTACGCCATGATTGCGTCGTCGAAACGGTTGCCACCCACCCGCACCGAGCTCCAGGCGACGATGTCGTTGAGCGAAATCACGGCCACTTCGGTGGTGCCACCGCCGATGTCGATGATCATGTTACCCGACGGTTTGGCGATGGGGATATTGGCACCGATGGCTGCTGCCAACGGCTCACGGATAAGGTATGCTCGGCGCGCACCCGCAGCCAGACCGGCTTCGCGCACGGCCCGCATTTCGACCGAGGTGATACCCGCCGGGATCGAGATCATCACATCGGGTTTGCTCACACTGAATCGACCGTTGGTCTTGCTGATGTAGTGCTTCAGCATGGCCTCGGTTATATCGTAATCGGCGATAACGCCGTTGCGCATCGGCCGAATCACTTCGATGCTCTCGGGCTCACGCCCCAACATCGCCAACGCATCGGAGCCCACCGCCTTGATACGGTTATCTTTGGTCGATATCGCGACGACCGACGGCTCGGATAATACGATTCCGCGTGTACGGACGTACACCAGCACATTCGCCGTCCCGAGATCGATACCGATTTTACGGGCCATAGAGACTCCGGGTCAGAAAACACGAACTATGCCCATTGTACCACAGCCAGCCGCGCCGCCGGTTTGTTCCGGCGACCACCCTGCCGTCGTGCATCTTTTTCCACAGAAAACGCGGCTACGCCGCGCTGTTCATCTGCTGCGGTGCTTGAGTCGCCTGCATATCGCCCTGACGGGTTTCTCCCTCAGACCGCTCTGGACGTTCCACAGAAAACGCGGCTGCGCCGCGCTTTTCACCTGCTGCGGTGCCCGAGTCACCCGCGGACCGCCCTGACGGGTCTCTCCCTCAGACCGCTCTGGACGTTCCACAGAAAACGCGGCTGCGCCGCGCTTTTTCCTGGTGCTGTATGGTGGTGTGTGAATACTGCATGTGGAAGGGAATAACATGCATCTGATTGTCAGGAAAACGGGGATTTTTGGAGTGGTGGGGTGGCGAGGCTACAGAAACGCGGCAGGGGGATACCTGCCGCGCAACGGTGCAGAGGGGGGAGGCTGCTTACGCAGTGCCGCCCTTGCGGGTTTTGGCCATCTTGATCTGGAGCAATGCGCGACGGAGGTCGGCTTCGGCCAGCGCCATATCCTGGTCGGATTTGCGTTGGGCCATGCGTTCCTCGGCGCGGCGTTTTGCATCCTCGGCACGTTCGAGATCGATTTCGTCCGAGCGGTCGCAGGCATCGGCCAGGATGGTGACGCGGTCTGGCAGCACTTCCATGAATCCACCGAACACGGCGAATTCGGTGCGTACACCGCCCTTGATGATGCTCAATTCGCCCTCGGTGAGGACGGTGAGCAGAGGCATGTGACGCGGCAGGATGCCGACGCGGCCGTCTTTGGTCGGGGCGTTGACCTGATCGACGTCGTCCGAGAGAACCAATCGCTCAGCCGTGACGATTTCGAGATGTAGGGGCATCTCGCACCTCCTCAGTGCGCGGCGGCCACGGGTGTGACCGCCGCAGCTGGCTTACTTACTGGCTTCGTAGGCGGCGATGACTTCGTCGAGCGCACCGGCATAGGCGAAGAACTGCTCGGGGACGTTGTCGACCTCACCCGCCAAGAGGCGAGCGAAGCTGCGCACCGTATCGGCGACCGGCACATACTTGCCGGCGCGACCGGTGAACTGCTGGGCGACGGTGAACGGCTGCGAGAAGAAGCGCTCGATTTTGCGTGCACGTGACACGGTGAGCTTGTCTTCGTCGGAGAGTTCTTCGACACCGAGAATGGCGATGATGTCTTGCAGGTCTTTGTAACGCTGCAGCACCATCTGGACCTGGCGAGCGACACGGTAGTGCTCTTCGCCGACGACGTTCGGATCGAGGATGCGGCTGGTCGATGCCAGTGGGTCCACCGCGGGGAAGAGACCACGGGAAGCGATGCTGCGTTCGAGCGAAATCGTGGCGTCCAAGTGGGCAAACGTCGTGGCCGGAGCCGGGTCGGTGTAGTCGTCTGCGGGCACGTAGACGGCCTGCATCGAGGTAATCGAGCCCTTCTTGGTCGACGTGATGCGCTCTTGGAGCTCACCCATTTCGGTGCTGAGGGTCGGCTGGTAACCCACCTGGGACGGCATACGACCCAAGAGTGCCGAAACCTCGGAACCGGCCTGCACGAAGCGGAAGATGTTGTCGATGAAGATGAGGACGTCGCGGCCTTCGTCGCGGAAGTACTCGGCCATCGTCAACGCCGTCAACGCGACGCGGAGGCGGGCGCCCGGCGGCTCGTTCATCTGACCGAAGACCATGACAGTCTTGTCGAAGACGGTCGTGGTGGCGTCGATCTGGGCGTCCTGCATTTCGTGGATGAGGTCGTTGCCTTCGCGCGAGCGCTCGCCCACGCCGGCGAACACGGAGTAACCCGACTGTTCTTTGGCGATGTTGGCGATGAGCTCTTGGATGACGACGGTCTTGCCCACGCCGGCGCCGCCGAAGATACCGGTCTTACCACCGCGGGTGAACGGGGCAATGAGGTCGATGACCTTGATGCCGGTTTCGAAAACCTGAGCCTGGGTCGACTGTTCTTCCAGCGAGGGGGCGCGCTGGTGGATGGGGCGCTTCTGGGTGACGTCGAGTTGCTTGTCGAAGCCGTCGATGGTTTCACCGACGACGTTGAACACGCGACCCAACGTGGTGGGGCCGACGGGCACCGAGATAGCGGCGCCGGTGTCGGTGCATTGGACACCGCGGCGGAGACCGTCGGTGGTGCCCATGGCCACGGCTTTGACGTAGCCATTGCCGAGGTGTTGTTGCACTTCGGCGACGAGGGTAACGCCATCGGGCATGGGGACCGTCAGTGCGTTATAGATAGCGGGGGTCTGGTGTTCCGGGAATTTGGCGTTGATCACAACGCCAATGATCTCGGTGATTTCCCCTATTGCTTGAGCCATACCATTCCTCCAGCATGAGACGTGTGGCAGGGCCACACGCAGACATCAGCTCTCCGCGAGGGCCGAAGCACCCGAGGCAATCTCAGAGACTTCTTTGGTGATGTTGGCCTGACGGGTTTTGTTGTACGTCAGGGACAACTCGCGGCGTAGTTCTTTGGCATTGTCTGTGGCGTTGCGCATGGCGACCATGCGGGCGCTGTGCTCGCTGGCGATGGCTTCCAACAATGCCTGGTAGATCTGCACCTCGGCGAAGCGCGGCAGCAGGTCGTTCAACACGATGTCCTGATCGGGCTCGTAGTTGTAGTCGCTCTGCTTGGCGGTCTTGTCGCTCTGCTCGGCTTCCACCGGCAGGATGCGACGAATCGCCGGGCGTTGTACCAGGGTGTTGACGAACTGACTATAGACCAGATAGGCCTCGTCGAATTCGCCTTTGAGGAAGCCCTCGATGACGTTCGTGGACACGCCGAGGATATCGGCGAGCTTCGGATTGTCACCCAGCTTCGTCACTTCGGCCAATAGGTCTTGACCGCTCCGAGCCAAGAAATCGCGTCCCTTTTTGCCCAT
>JBJOJU010000264.1:0-2774 GCA_046046485.1 Chloroflexota bacterium
CCAGCGTCACCACCGCTCGGTAGAGCCGCTGTTGTCGCTGTGCCGCTGCCCGATAAACCCGATGCGCCGCTGCATCTGGGTGGTAGGTCTGCACGGTGGGCGGCGCGGGTGTGTCAGCCAGACGGCGCACACCTAGACTCTGGAGCGCCAGCATCGCCACACCGCGGCTGGTCGCCTCGCTGACGGCGGTCGTTTCGACTGGGCGCCCCAAGACATCGGCGCAGATCTGCAGCCACACCGCCGCATGCTCGAGTGCCCCACCCGATGCGACCACTCGGGCCGTCGCCGGTAGCGACGCCGCGATCTGCCCAAACCGCAGCGCAATCGCTTCGTAGCCCGCTCGCACGAGGTCGACCGCGGTGGTCCCCAGGTGCAGCCCATGGATCGTCGCCCGGGCATCACCGGCCCAGCCAGGGCTGCGTTCGCCGGCGAACAAGGGCAACATCGTCAGCCCGTGGGCATCGGGAGCCAAGGCAGCCACCGCGGCTGCGAGGGCTGCATCGTCGCCGTCGAAGCGCAGCGTGTCGCGCAACCATTGATAGACGTTGCCCCCTTCACTGGTCGCTCCCCCCACCAGCGCCAGCTGCCGGTCGACCCGATAACTCCAGAGCCCAGTGGGCGGCAGCGGCGTTCCCGGCACCGCGATCCGCAGTGCCCCGGTTGTGCCCACGGTCAACGCCATTACATCGGCGCCGACACACCCGCTGCCCAGATTGGCAGCAGCGCCGTCACCGATCGCGCCGTACCACGGCACCTGCGCCAACACCGGCCAGCGCGCTGCATAGGCAGCCACGAGCGGCGGCAGCGCTGTTTCGACATCGTGCAGCGCAGGCAGTGCTGCGTCGTTCCAACCGAGATCTGCCAACCAGACGCGATCCCACGTGAGAGCGACGCGATCGAGCAACCCCGTCCAGGCGGCTTCGCTGTGGGTCACACACGCAGTACCGGTGTATTCTGCCGCCAGATACGCGCCCAACGTCCACAGCGCGCGTGTCTGGGCCCACTCGATCGGGTGTGCCTGCGCGAGCCAGGCGATGCGCGCCGGCCAGTAATTCGGCCGCAGCATGCACCCTGTGCGGGCATGGACGATACGCTCGTCGTGTCGACTGCGCAACTGCTGCGCCGCCGCGTCGCTGCGGGTGTCGGCATAGGTCCGCAGTGGGCCGACCGGGCGGCCCTGTGCATCGACCGCCACCATCGTCGTCGCCATCGTCGCCGCTGCGACGGCGATGATCTGCGCAGCCCGTGATCCCAGCAGACCCAGCGTCTCGTCGATGCACGCCGAGACGGCAGCACACAGCGCCCGTGCGTCCAGCTCCGCCCGGCCGGTGCTGTCGACCTGGACGTCGACGCTCCGCCGCGCCGTGTATGCAGACAACGCGCTGGGCGTTTCGTCGTAGACCAACGTCCGCACCGAGCTCGTCCCGATGTCGATGGTCAATATCAGTCCGCCGCTCACACGCGCAGGGTGCATGGTCGCTCCGTTCCTCGCTTTTCCTCCATCATATCAGGCAGGTAGAGAAAAAAGCACCACCACGCGCTGCGTGGTGGTGCTCTCGCCGCCCACCGTTAATTGGTGGGTCTCACAACCAGGGTCACGTCGAAGGTTTTTTCCTCCGTCCCGCGCACGACCGTCACGGAAACGGTATCGCCGGGATTGTGGCGCAGCAAAACGCCGCGAAGGGAGTCCGTCTCGCCCAGTTTGATGCCGTCGAGCGTCACAATCACATCGCCCGGCATGATCCCGGCCTGTTGGGCTGGGCCACCGTCGGTCACCCCCGACACATACGCGCCTTGTTTGACCGGCAAGTTGTACTGCGCCACGATCGCCTCGTTGACCATGCCATAGGTGATCCCCATGAACGGGTAACGGACTTCGCCGTGGCTGATCAACTGCTCAGCGACCTTGCGGACAATGTTCGCCGGCACGGCAAACCCAAGGCCTTCCGCCGTGTCGGCCGTGCCCATGCCGGCACCGCGCACGACCAACGTATTGAGCCCGATGATCTCGCCGCGCGCATTGAGCAACGGACCACCGCTGTTGCCGTGGTTGATGGCTGCGTCGGTCTGGATCAACCCTTCCGGCGCGTCGCTGCCGAGATTGCGGTTGAGCCCACTCACCACGCCCACCGTCACCGTGTTGCGGTAGTCGCCCAGCGGGTTGCCGATGGCGACCACGGTCTCACCCTGGCGCAACGCATCCGAATCACCCAACGTCATCACCGCGGGGACCGGGTCGTCGGTCTTGATGACGGCGATGTCGTTGAGCGGGTCGGTCCCGATCAGCCGTGCCTCGTGGGTCGACCCGTCGGCGTACACGACCTGCAGACGGTTCGCATCGGCGATGACGTGATTATTCGTGACGATGTAGCCATCGGGGCTGATGAACGCACCCGAACCACTGCTGGTCTCGACGACTTCGTTCGGATTGGAGTAATTCAACACCGTCACGACTGCATCACCCACCCGTGCGATCATGGTGGGGATGTCTTCGCTGGCCGGTGCAGCGGCTTGGGCAGGGGTCGGTGGCAATGCAGTCGGTGCGGCGGGGAGTGCCGTCGGCGGCACCGGCGCAGCCGTCGGCGCGTCGGCGACTGCTTCTGGGGTCGCCACCACAGTGACCGGCTGACTCAACCGCTTCTGGATGAGATAGATCGATGCGCCGGCGCCGGCCACCGCACCGAGGACCGCACCGCCGACCAGTGTCAGCAGGAGGACCACGATCACGACGAAAGAATTCATGCGTCCCATCGTTACTCTCTTTCTCCACAAAC
>JBJOJU010000271.1:0-2511 GCA_046046485.1 Chloroflexota bacterium
GGGCTGGTAGTTGGCCAACGCGCCGAGCACGAGCAGCCACCAGATGGTACGGGTGGGCGCGATGCTGCGGATCCAGACCGCTGCCGTCGCGAGGAACAAGACGATATTGACCAGGCGGAAGCCGTCGAGGATGGTTTTCGTGTCCATCCCCACGAACGGCGTGAACAGCATGATGTAGAAGGGCGGTCGCTTATAGCCGGCAAACGGGTTATCGGCGACGTTGTCGATGAGATAGAGTCGGCCGGTAGTCACCCAGCGGGTGGCGGCATCGACCCAGATGCTGAAATCGCCGCTGCCGTATTTGAAGATCCGCCCGAACACCGTGCTCTGGTACGCGACTGCCAGGATTGCGACCACGACAACCGGCAGCCACTGTGCCACGCGTGCGCGCAGGGTGCCGACTGGGGCGCCCCAACGGACTGCGACTGCAAGCGCCACACCGACGCCCGCCAGCCACCCCATCCAGGGCTCGTAGTCATAGACACGGATGTAGACGTTGTCGGCGCTGAGCACCTGCTGCACAAACGGAATCGCCCACCACGCCACGGCAAACCAGACCGGCAGATCGGCGCCGCCCACCCGCAGCGGTTGCCCGGAATGACGGACGGTACGCAGTACCCAGGCGACCGCGGTCGCTGCCAGGGCGATCCACGCCCCCGCCACGAACCACCAGGTCGCCGGCCAAACCGACAGCGGCGCCCACCAGAGCCCAGCCCACCAAAGACCGAGAGCGCCCAGCGCGATACCAGCGGCACGACGGGGAGTTGCCTCGCACAGCGCAGCAAAGAGAAAAACGACCGTGGCCGCCAACAGCGCGACCCCCAGCGGGTAGGCGAGCCCTGCCGCCTGTGACAGTGTGGTCGGACGACTCTCGATGGTGTGGAAGACGACCCCGAGGGCACGGCCATCGGCACCGATGGTCTGGGTGGTTGTGGTTATGTCGACTGGGCGATCCCAGCGCCACTGGCGATGGGGCACCCCGAGCAGCTGATAGACGCGGGCCCCTTCGACGACCCAGGCGGCGCTGCCGGTGCGACCGACGGCGACCGTGACGGTTGGTGCGGTCATTTCCGGCAGGTAACCATTCTGCAGTGCCAGCACGATGACCCGTGCGTCGTCCCGCACGGTGGGCACGCGCAGTAGCGCGTTTTTCGTGGTCCAGCGGTGACCGTTTTCTACTGCATACATGCCCGAGAAAAAGCGCTGATCACCGGCGCCGACACGGAGCGAGACCGGGCGAGTTGCCGACCAGCCGGCGACCACCACTGTCCCCGCCAACACGGAGAGTGCGACTCCCAGCCACCAGCCGACCCACCGCCCTCGCATCGCCATGCCGTTCTCCTTCTGCCTCGTGGGCATTGTACCGTAGCACGCGTCGGCACCACCCACCCTCCGATAGCGAAACCACGCAGGTGCACGCCGACACCCGTCGCCGTGATACGATACTATGTAGTAGAAAAATCCGTCGCTGCTGCACGAGACCAACGGAGACCACAGCGATGACGCGTCAGACCACTCAAAAATTGAATTTTGCGAATATCACCCTGCACCGCGCCCGTTTGCCCGAGCTCCCCAGCGTGCAGTCGCTCCTCGAAGAATGCGCCACCCAACTGCGGATGACCCACGGTCTGGGGGTGTGGGGCATCGCGACGACGACCCGCCAACTCGAGCGTCAGACCAATTCGAGCCACATCATGCTGGTGCAGTACATGGGCGTGACCGTCGCCACCTACACCCTCACGAAAGTGACACCACACTGGGTCACCCCGGGGGTGTTCGACGACGACAGCCTGACCGCGATTTACCTGAGCGACTTCGTGGTGATGCCGTCGTTCCGCTTGCGCGGCGTAGGGCGGTGGTGTGTGGGCAAAGCCGAAGAGGCAGCCCGCGCCCAAGGCGCAACCGTCCTGCGCACAGCAATCTACACCCAGCTCGACGACTCGATGACGTTTGCCTTGACCGTCGGGTTTCTGCCGGCGGTCAGCGACAGCCACCCCGACCGCACCTACCTCGAAAAGCAGGTCGCGCGGTCAGGGGAGCGCTGAAGGCTCGTCGCCGGCGGGTGAGTGCAGGCGCGGGGTATCGAGCCCCCGAAACGACGGCAACAGCAATCCGACCGGGACGGCGAGCACCGACACCACCCCGGCGACCACGTACCAGATCTGCACGCCATAGGTGTCGGCGACGGGGCCAGCCATGAGCAGCCCGATGGGCGAAATGATCCCCGCTGCAGTACCCAAGAACCCCATCACGCGGCCCTGCAGGGCGATGTCGACGTTTCCCTGGATGATTGCCATCAGCGGCCCATTGGTGAGCGGCTGCGTCAAGCCGATCACGGCCATGCAGGCGAGACCGACATAAAACCAATTGCTGGGTGTTACCCCCAGCACCAGAATCGCCACGCCCATCCCGGCGACCCCGACCAACATCGTGTCGGTCTTGCGGCTGAACCCACCCCAGGCACCCAGCAGCAGCGAGCCGGCGATCATACCGGCGCCGAAAACCGTTTCC
>JBJOJU010000283.1:0-5498 GCA_046046485.1 Chloroflexota bacterium
CGTTCGGCGAGTCGGAGCACTGCTTCGAGCTGGAGGGTCGCGTCGTGGGCTGCCGCGTGCAGCAACATGACCTGCCCGTTTGCCCGGCAGCGCTCGTCGATGGCACGTACCACCGCACCCCAAAACGGGTCGGCGATGTCCGAGATGACCAACCCAATGGTGCGGGTCTGCTGCTGCTGGAGGCTCTGCGCGATGATGTTGGGGACATACCCCATCTCGTGCGCGAGTGCCACGATGCGCGCACGCATCGCCGCGCTGATGCGGGGGTGCCCCCGCAACGCCCGCGACACCGTCGTGTGCGACACCTGCGCCCGTTGGGCGATGTCGGTGATGGAAATGCGTCGTGCCATCACACCTCACTGTCTGTTGGTTGCTGTGCACACGTGTGCGCAATGGTATGCGGCAATTATTCTCGAAAGCGGAGAAAATGTCAATGTACAGAAAAACAGCCCTGTTCCTCCTCGTCTTGGCTGCGTTCGTGGTCGGTGCTTGCAGCTCCCAGAGTCAACCCGCCGCCGGTACGACGGCTCCGGCAGCGACCGAAGTTCCGGCCGCTGCAGCGGAAGAACCGACCACCGCCCCGACCGCACCACCGGCAGAGAGCGCCGCGGCTCCTGCGGCCGACGCCCTGCCAGACGCCGTGACCTACACCGTCGACACGGCTGCGAGCACGGCGTCGTACGGCGTCGACGAAGTCTTTTTGTCCGACAATCGACCATTTCACGCCGTCGGGACGGCCAACAGCGTGACCGGCAGCCTCGAAGTTGTCGCCGCGGGTACGCCTGCCGGTCGTGTCACGCAGATCCGTGTCGACCTGCGCACGCTGACCAGTGACAGCGCCCGCCGTGACAACGCGATCCGCCAGCGCTGGCTCGAGTCCGACACCTACCCGTACGCCGATTTCGTGTCGACCGAGGCCCTGAATCTCCCCGCAGCCTACACCGAGGGCTCTCCCGTCAGCTTCACTCTCAACGGGGATTTGACGGTGCGCGACATCACGATCCCCACCAGCTGGGAGGTCACCGGTGTGCTCGCCGACGGCGTCATCACCGCCGACGCCACCACCAAGGTCACCATGAGTGCCTTCGGGTTCGATCCGCCCAACATCGCCGGGATGCTGCGTGCCGACGACGGCGTGACCCTCACGGTGCATATCGTCGCAAAAGCCCAACCCTGAGCGTGTGCACACGTGTGCACTGTCGGTGCACAGCAGACAGAGAAAACAGCCCTCTGCATAGTGTGCAGGGGGCTGCGTGCGACCAGCTGACACGCTGGTTTGTGGATGGATCCGACCGACAGCGCACCGGAAACCCGGCTGCGCACACGTGTGCGCAGCCGGGGCTGTGGGCTAGGAACGGTAGGCGAGGGCGTAGGCGACGGGCGTGCCGGCGCGGTGTTGGTTGATCGACTGGATGGTCGTGGTGACGATGCGCTCGAGGGCTTCGTGGCTGTTGAACGCGTTGTGCGCGCTCGCGATGACATGAGGATGCGACAAGATGTCACGCAGCAGATGTGCCTCGGGCGTACGGGTGACCGTGCCGATGAGGTGTTCGTACTCTTCGACGTCGAGCCCTGCTGCCCGGATTTTGCCGCTGTCGAGGCCGGCGAGAAGTGCCTCGTTGGCGATGAGGGCCCCACGCGACGTGTTGATGATGACCACACCCTCCTTGACATGCTGCAGCGCGGCCATGCCGAACAAGTGGTGCGTCGATGGGTTGAGCGGTGCGTGGAACGAGATGATGTCGGCGTTGCGATACAACTCGTCGAGCCCGACGTAGGTCGCCCCGACGTCGGCTGCCCAATGGGCATCGGGGTAGACATCGTAGGCGAGCAACTGCACCCCGAAGCCGGTGCACATCCGTCCGTAGTTTTTGCCGATACGGCCGGTGCCCACGATGCCCACGGTCTTGCCGTAGAGGTCGATCCCGCGCAACCCCTGCACATCGGCGCGGTAGTCGCGTTGCAGGCGCACCGTGCTGGGGATCAGCATGCGGCAACTCGCGAGTGTCAACGCCATCGCGTATTCGGCGACGGTACGCTCGCCGTAGGCGGGGACATTGCACACCGTGATGCCGTGGCTGCTGCAATACGCCAGGTCGATGTGGTCGAACCCCGTCGAACGTGTGGCAATGAGGCGCAGTCGGGGGAGGCGTGCGATGTCGTCAGCACGGACCGCGGTGTGGATGAACACACTGAGGATTGTCGTGGCGGGGTCGATCGCACTCGCGGGTGTGCCGGCCGGGTAGAAGCGGAGGTCTTCGTCGGGCCAGGCCGCCACAAACTGGGCTTCTTCGGTCGCTTCGTTCAGGATAATCGAGAGCATTGCCCCTCCGGATCAGCGCTGGCCGGGTTGCGGACGCAGGGGGTGGTGGGCGTAGCGTTCGCCCAACGGATGATTCACGCACCCCAGGCGGGCATTGCTGCGACTGAGCAGAAGCTTGCGCATCGGTCCCATCTGTACGGCGTCTTTGGCGATGTCGCCGGCTTGGTACGCCTTGAAGACCGCGGTGTAGCTCGATTCGCTGCCCATGTTGGCCAGTGCCAATGCCACCGACGCGTTGCGGTCGGGGTTTGATGTGGTCAAGCGTGCTTCGAGGGCGGCGACGATCTGCCCGACGGCGTCGGGGTGGGCGTAGCTGAGGTAGGCCAACGCCAGAGCAGCTCGGTGGTGGCCGATGTTGCTGGTGCTGTCGTCGTCGAGCAAGCCGAGGATCGTGTCGAGGGCGCCGACGCCGTTGCGGGCAATGATCTGCGGTACTTCGCCGTCCCAGATGGTGGTGCGCTGTTCGGTTTCGCGGTCGGGCGCTGACGGCACCGGCGCGGTGATCAAGGCCGCGATGGCCGCCGAGCTGTCGAGCTCGCCCAGCAGTCGCAGGGCGTGGATCGGCGCATAGCAGAGCGGTGCGGGGCCGACCAAGAGGTCGATATCGATAGCCAGGGCAGCGAGCGGTGCGACCGCAGCGTCCCCGGCTTCGACCACGTGGGCAGCGATCGGGATGGCCATTTCGGGGCCGAGGGTGCGCAGCTGACGGATATATTCGTGCAGTTCGACGCTCGTCGTCATCGGTGGAGTCCTTTCTGTAAACCTGTGCCTAGTGTAACAAATCTCATTCGTCGGGTGTGGTCGTCGCGTCGAATGCCCACGTCCCGGTCAGGTGAAAGTGCCGGATCGGTGCATAGGTGTGGCGGTGATGTGCGGTGGGGCCGTGGCGCTGGAGGGCTACTCGGTGGAGGGCAGTGCCGTAGCCTTTGTGCCGGGCATACCCGTAGCCGGGCTGCCAACGGTCGAGGCGTTCGAGGGCGGCGTCGCGCGTGACCTTTGCGATGATCGAGGCGGCCGCGATACTCAACGACCGTGCGTCGCCGTGGATGAGTGATGTCTGCGCGATCGGCCAATGGGGGAAGCGCACCGCGTCGATGAGCAGCGCATCGGGGACCACCCGCAAGCCGAAAACGGCTTGTTGCATCGCGGTGCGCGTGGCTTCCATGATCCCCAACACGTCGACGTCGTGGGCCGCGACCCAGCCCACCGCACTGCTGCGGATATAGCGTTGCAGCTCGGCGGCGAGGGTAGTCCGTTGGCGGGCGCTGAGCGTCTTGGAGTCGTCGATACCGCCGACGAGGCTCGGCTCTGTGTAGACGAGGGGGTCGAAGACGACCGCCGCCGCCACCACCGGCCCGGCCCAACAGCCGCGCCCTACTTCGTCGATGCCGGCGATCGTCGTATAGCCCTGCGCGGCGAGTCGGCGTTCGAACTCAGTGGTGGGCGGCATCGGATGCTCCACGACCACGGGGCACGCGCGCCGCGACAATGATATGGAGCGGGCGCCCGGCACTGCTGAACTGAGGTCGCGCCAGCGTCCACCCGTTTTCTGTGTATGCAGACCAGAGTGGGTGGGCAGTGACGTCGTGTGCCCCGGCACTGAGCAGAACGACCAACTGCCCGTCGGGGGTCAGAACGCGATCGATCTCGGCGATGGTCTGTGGGTCGGCGATATACGGGGTGGGGAAGACCGCCACGACGGTCGCCAGCGAGCTGGTCGCACAGGGCAAGCGGGTCGCATCGGCGCGCACGAGTGCCAACCCCTTCGGTGCCCGCCGCAGCATGGCGGCCGAGCGGTCGATGCCGTAGGCGGTGATACCACGAGTGGCGAGTGCGCGTTGGAGTTGCCCGGTGCCGCAGCCCAATTCGAGGACGGGGGCGGTGAGCAGGGGGATGACCGTTTCGCCCCACAAAAACCAATGGCCATGTGATATCCACATGGCCACGGTCGTATAGAATGCCGCGCATTCGTTGTAGAGGCGTTCGAGCAGCCACGCCACCAGTCGAGGGTGCATGACGTTGCTCGATTAGGAGCGGCGCTCTTTGATGCGCGCTGCCTTGCCGGTGAGACCACGGAGGTAGAAGAGACGCGAGCGGCGCACCTTACCACGGCGGGTCACAGTGATCGAATCGACACGCGGTGCGTGCAACAAGAAAGTACGCTCGACACCGATGCCGTGCGAAGCCATGCGGCGGACGGTGAAGTTGGCGTTGATGCCACCCGAACGCTTGCGAATGACCACACCTTCGAAGTCCTGGACACGCTCGCGGCTCCCTTCGACGACGCGGACACCGACACGGACCGTGTCGCCTTCGCGGAATTCGGGGAGATTTTCCTTCATTTGACGCTTCTCGATGGCGTCCATGATC
This sequence comes from Chloroflexota bacterium, assembly GCA_046046485.1. GTDB lineage: Bacteria > Chloroflexota > Chloroflexia > Chloroflexales > Roseiflexaceae > UBA965. The sequence goes on from JBJOJU010000283.1 coordinate 4,694, forward strand.
TGCTGCGACATTGCTCGTCGCTCCTTCCCTATCAGGAAAAAAGTAATGGCGGCACGGCAAAACGTGCACATTGAAGTGGATTATAGCACAGCAGACCGGGGCGGGCAAATACCGCTGGGGCGGTGATATAGGCTAAAATATCACTACGAAGTCGTACGCGAGGAACTGCTGTGGAACACGTCGTCGATGCGGTGCGGGGGATGCGAGATGTGTTGGGGGATGAGTACGCCCGCTACCAACAGGTCGTGGCACAGCTGAGCTCGGTCGTCCATCGACACGGCTACCATGCAGTCGACCTACCGCTGCTCGAGCATCGTGATTTGTACGTGCGCAAACTGGGCGAGGAACTCGCCGGCAAGATATACGAATTCGCTTTCCATGGGCGGGATCTGGTCCTCCGGCCTGAGTGGACGGCTTCGGTGTTGCGTGCCTATATCAGCAAAATGGCCGACGCGCCGTTGCCGCTGCGCCTGCAATACGTCGGGCCGGTGTTCCGCTACGAGCGACCCCAGCGCGGCACCTGGCGCCAATTCACCCAACTGGGCGTCGAGATGATCGGGGCTGCGGCACCCCACGGCGACGCCGAAGTCTTGGGGATGGCCTGTGCCGGGTTGCATGCGGCGGGAGTCGGCGCATATACCATCACGCTCGGGCACATCGGCATCATCCGGGCACTGCTCGGGTCGCTGGGTGTCAGCGAACGCACACGTAGTGTGTTGACGTGGAGCCTCGAACGCATGCGGGCGCGCGGGGTTGCGGTGGTCCGCGATGCGTTGTTGAGCGAGATCGAAGGCGAGCGCGAAGG
>JBJOJU010000373.1:0-2999 GCA_046046485.1 Chloroflexota bacterium
AATAAATCGCTGCGCGTTGTATTCGTAGGTTTCGTCGTTGAGATAGACCCGCTTGGCACCCTGTGCCACTAAGCAAAACGCCGGCGTGTGCAGCGTGTGCGCAAAGACGGTACTCACGGCCGACCGGCGTATTACGGTGACTCCCGGGGTGATCTCGACGACTCCGTCGCGGGGCAGCAGCCGTGCATGTGCCGCAGCGAGCGCAGTCGATTGGAGTGGTGTGGTCATCACAGCCTCTATCTGGCGAAAACGCGGAGACCGAAGGTTTTTTTCATGATAACAGGAGAGGAGCACACGAAAAATGCCCGTGCCGATACGCGCCTGTATCTTCGATCTCGATGGGACCGTCTATCTGGGTGACCAGGCGCTGCCCGGGGTCGTCGCCGCCCTCGCGCGCCTGCGCGCAGCGAGTATCCCCTTTCTGTTTCTCTCGAACAATCCCACCAAAACACCCGCCGAATACGTCGCCAAACTGACCCACATGGGCATCCCCGTCGGCGAGGACGACGTCCTCACATCGGCGGTCATCATGGTCGACTGGTTCCGTTCGCTCGCTCCTGCGCCCGTCGTCTTCCCCATCGCCGAGCCGGCGCTGCTGGAACTGTTGACTGCAGCGGGGATTCGATTATCTGACAAATATGATGAAATCACTCATGTATTAGCGTCGTTCGACCGTACCTTTGCCTACCCCAAGCTCCAAGTTGCCTTCGATGCGATGCGCGCCGGTGCGACACTCGTCGCCACCAACCCCGACAAATACTGCCCCGTCCCGGGTGGTGGGCAGCCCGATTGCGCCGCCATCATCGCCGCCATCGAAGCCTGCACCGACACGAAACTCGCCTTCACTGCCGGCAAACCATCCCTCCTCGCTGCCCAAGCAGCGGCTCAGCGCCTGGGAGTGCCCCTCGAGGCCTGTCTGATGGTAGGCGATCGCCTCGAGACCGACGTCTCGATGGGGGCGACTGGGATGCAATCGGCCCTCGTCATGACCGGTGCAACCGACGCAGCCACACTCGCTGCCTGGCGTGGCCATGCGCCGGATTACGTCTATGCCTCGGTGGTCGAATGCGTCGACCAGGTGCGTGCGGGAGCACACGACCCCGCTGCGATTTGACATAAAACACTGCCAGCCGACGATTGATGAGGTGCTCCATGCGCATACGACGCGTCCTGAAATTCGGGATACTGGGGACTCTCTTGCTGGTCGGCTATGCGGCTGCGGCGCGGCGACAGGCGACGATTCGGCGGTTACTCTTCACGAAACCGCTCACCGAGCCGACGCCGCCATCCACCAGACAAGCGCGCGACACCGCCGAAGCGACCGCGTCCTGTGCCGAACTCCTGTGCCGGTTCACTGCGCTCCACGCCGAAGCCGTCACCCAGAAACACACTGCACAGACAAACCTCAATGCCATCGTGAATACCAGTGCACGTATCGAAGCAGCGGAGCAGGCAGCCATCGACGACATCGTCTCGACGTATCGTGCCTGGTCGACCTACTATGCGAGCATGCTCCCCGATAGCCTCGCAGCGTGTTCGCCCAACGCCGCACAGCTGGCACAACTGCAAATCGACATCGATACGAAGTTTTTGCACAATCTCGCAGCGGTCAGAGACGAAGATTTCACGACTGCGATGGCTTACACGGTGGCCGAGATTTCTCGTGCGACCGAGATGAAGCCCTATGCGCAGAAGCTCCGCGCAGAACTCACGGTGCTGCGCCGGGAGTTCCCGCTGCTGGAGTGGCCCTGACGCTCGTCGGTTGGGGAGTCATTGCCAGCGTCGGTGCTGTGGTAGGATTTGTCAGAGGTGGATGGGAAGAGAGTCGAGGAATACATGGATCCGCGCGAGCACTACAAAAAAAACGTCGGCGAATACGCCGCAAATCTGGTCGAGTCGAACACGGTCATCGGGCTGGGTACCGGGTCGACGGCTGCCTACTTTGTGACCGCGGTTGCTGATCGGTTGCGCTCCGGCGTGCTGACCAACGTCATCGGCGTGCCCACCTCCGAAAAAACGGCCGCGCAGGCGCGTGCCGAGGGCATCCCGCTCACCGACCTGCACACGCACCCGCAGTTGGCTGCGGCGTTCGACGGTGCCGACGAAATCGACCCGCACCTCAACCTCATCAAAGGGCTCGGGGCGGCGCTGCTCCGCGAAAAAATCGTCGCTGCCAGCGCAGCCAAATTCTATATCTTTGGTGACAGCGGCAAGCTGGTCAGCATGTTGGGCCGCGTGACCCCCGTACCCGTCGAAATCGTCGATTTCGCCCGGGCGTTGTGCACCCGACGCTTGGCTGAGTTGGGTGCGCGGGCAGTGTTGCGGGTGCGCGACGGCGCCGTGGTGACCACCGACGAGGGGCATGTCATCCTCGATGCCTACTTCGACGGAATCGTCGATCCCCGTGCGCTCGACGCCGCGATGAAAGACATACCGGGTGTGGTCGAAACGGGTCTCTTTGTGGGGATGGCGACGGCTGCATTGGTCGCGGGGCCAGACGGCGTCAGCGTCCACCTCCCGGTGTAGTCGTGACCGACGTCAACACCACGACCACGGTGACCTTTCTGGTCGCAGGTGACAGCGAACGCGACCGACGCTATCGGGTCATCATCGAAAACGACGATGTGACCCCGATGGAATTCGTCGTGATGGTGCTCACGAGTATGTTCGCGCTCGACATCCAACGCGCCGTCGATGTGATGTACGAAGCCCACGAACGGGGCGAAGCCGTGGTGACGGTGATGCCGTACCACGAGGCGTCGGACGCAGTCTATCGTGCCCACGAACTCGCCCGCAGCAACGGTTACCCGCTGCGCTTCTACCTCGAACCAGAAAGCGACTAGACCCCGGCGAGGATGCTGGGCAACAGCGCGCGCAACGCAGCCACTGCTTTTCCGCGGTGGCTGATTGCGTTTTTTTCTGCGGCACTGAGTGTGGCAATCGTACAAGCACGTTCGGGGAGCCAGAAAATCGGGTCGTAGCCGAACCCACCGTCGCCG
>JBJOJU010000392.1:0-16898 GCA_046046485.1 Chloroflexota bacterium
GTTACTGCGAGCGGTAAGCTGATGTACATGTAGCGCCCAGAGCTTTCTATTTTGCGTGCAATGACCATCCGATTCGCAGTCGGGTACTTGAAGTGATAATAGGTCGGTGTGAGCGCTGCGATGCGGAGTTTGGTGGTGACCGCATCGATGACGAGCGAGAGTTTCGTTTTATTTGCCAACGTCGTGTCGTTGACATGTACAATCGTCGATGTCACGCGGTCTTTGTGGTACCAAGCCATGATCCAGCCGGATTTGTGGACCATCACTTGTGCACCGAAATCGGCATCGTACCCGGTCGGGGTGATGGTCCCGAGGATATAGTTGGTGTTGGACTCCACTGGCGATGTGAACGCCGTACTTGCGAGTGTCAGGTTGATTGCACTCGCGGTTTTGACGTATGCACTGATGCCCGCTTCGTCGGCGATATTGGTGACTGCACGTGCACTCCGGTCGTCGCTTGCATATGCCGTGTCGAGAAACCATGGGCGCAATAGCGAGAGTTCGCCATCGGCTGAATGCTCTGTCGATGTCGACGTCGACGTCGACGGATTTTGCTGACGAATCCCGACGAACAAGTTGGCTACGAGGAGCCCAATAATCACGAAGAGGAGACGATTCGACATACATACCTCCGTATTTACAGAGGTATTTTGAATGATAAAATATCACTAATTTTTGGTATTTTTCACAATATCAATATTGTAACAGCATCTGTCACGTTCGATTTTTGAAAGCGAGGTGCCGTCTAATTTTCAGTATTGACGAAAAATGTGCGTATATTTCACCGCTAAAACATCGGAGAATCGTCGGTTGCGTCCTGAGGAATAGCTGTAGCCCAGCTGTAAAAGTGCGCAAGAGATTGTTGAAATGTGTTCGCGAAAGCGTATCGGAAAGATTCTCCGTTTCTGTCCTCCGCACTCTACCCTCTACTATCTATTCCTATTCAGCATCTGTTTGCTATACCCGCACGAATTGCAGATCATGATGCGGTAGCCGGCGGCGCTGGTATAGCGCACATCACGGCCGCAGCGTGGGCAGACCTGGAGCTCATACACCGGCTGTTGGCGCGAGGCTGCGGCGCCCGCGCTGATCGACACCCCGCCCTCGGCGACGCTGGTCGGTTTGAGGCGCTGCTGGATGTTGGGGCGTGCGTCGCCGGTCGGGCTCAGCTGCAGGGTCTCGATGATGCGGTCACACAAGATGCGGTAGTCCTCGGCACCGCGGCTCTCGTTGTCGTATTCGAAAATCGATTTCGCGTGCATCGGTGACTCCGACAGCTTGACGTTGACACGGATCGGCTGCGTCACCTTGCTGCCGTATGTGTGGTGCAGCGTCTCGAGCAGCTCGAGGGCTTGACGCGAACGCGGGTCGTACATGGTGGGCACAATCAGCCTGATTGCGTCAGTGCTGTCTTTCATGAAGCGCAGCTGCTGGTGTAACAATTCGAGGCCACGCACCGAAAAGGGCTCGACCGTGGTCGGCGCGATGATGTCGTGCGCAGCGACGAGTGCATTCGCATTCATCGGCGTCAACGACCCGCTCGAGTCGATCAAAATCAGGTCGTAGTAGTCTTCGACCTGCTTGAGCGCCTTGCCCAGGGTGTTGCCCCAGTCGCTCCCGCGCGACATGGTGGTCTGCGCCATCAGCAGGGTGGTGTCGGCGACCACGATGTCGAGGTTGTGCCGTGCCGGCACGATGACCTTGGCCGGTTCCATCGCCTCGATGAGTAATTCATACAGTGTATGACGTGCGGTGACCCCCAGCGATGCCGAGAGGTTGCCCTGTGGGTCGGTGTCGACCAAGAGCACTTTGACCCCGCGCAGCGCCAGACCCGCGCCGATGTTGATGACCGTGGTGGTTTTGCCGATACCGCCTTTGAGATTCGCCACCGTCACGATCCGCGTCATGCCTATTCCTCGTGCCACATGCTGTAGTAAATGTCTGTCGCTATGATAGCAGGAAGAGAGAGTAGAGGACAGAGTGTAGAGGACAGAGTGTAGAGGACAGAGTGTCCTTCTCTACTCTCTACTCTCTATCCTCTATAATCTACTTGTTCCCCTACGTAGCAACAGAGGTGTGGTATGCCTTGGATCAAGGTGTTCAGTCTCGAAGAGGCGACGGGGCTGCTCAAGACCGAGTACGAAAACGCCATCAAGCGGGCCGGCCGCATCTGGAACATCGTCTCGATCATGTCGCAGAACCCGCGTGTGATGAAAGCCTCGATGGACATGTATGGTGCGCTGATGCACGGGCCGTCGTCGCTCAGCCGTGGCCAGCGCGAGATGTTGGCGACGGTGACATCGTCGATCAACCACTGCGTCTACTGAAGACGCTCGCATGCGCACGACCTCCGTGCTGAGGTCAAAGATTTTTCTATCACCGACGACCACCAGGCTGATTTGTTTGTCCACCACATCTGTGCCGATTGGCGCCAGGCCGGCGTCGGCAAGCTCGACCGCGCATTGCTCGAGTACGCCGAAAAGCTGACCAAGACGCCCCAACAGATGGGTCCCGCCGACCTCGATGTGCTGCGGGCAGCCGGTGCCGACGACCGCATCATCCACGATGCGACCCAGGTCATCTGCTACTTCAACTACATCAACCGCATCGCCGATGCCCTCGGGGTCGAACCCGAATCGTTCGTCCACCCGTGGGAAGAATCCAGCCCCAGCTAGGCAGGTGTCTCACACAGAGGCACAGAGTGAGCAGTGGTACATCCAGAGGGTCACTGGATGGCGTTCTGCCCACCAGCGCACACGGTAAATGTCGTCATCCCCATGGAGCACCCGTCGCACAGCAACGGGTGCTCCATGGGGATGACACCTTTCGAATCAGCAACTCACCGGCTCTTGACTTTCCTGCCCACAAACGATAATTTATCTATATGAATTGTTTTCACACTTATAAAAAATGACCGACAACACTGCCCCACAGGTCGTCAAATCGGCCGCCCGGGTCTTCGACGTCTTCGAGTTGTTGGTGCAGCACCCCGATGGGTTGTCGATGACCGAAATCAGTGACGCCCTCGACTTCCCCAAGAGCAGCGCCCACGGGCTCTTGAGCACGATGGTAGCCCGCGGCTACCTGCGCGACGGGCGTCGCGACCGCACCTACCGCCTCGGGCCGGCACTCTTTGAATTGGGGTCGCGCTACATCGCGAGTACCGATCTCGTCAGCGACGGGTGGGAAATCGTGCGGGCGACGTCGCGCGCCTGCAACGAAACCGTCCACCTCGCGGTGCTCGACGGCAGCGACGTTTTGTATGTCGCCAAGGAAGAATCGACCAATACCATCCGCATGGTCTCGGCGGTGGGCAAACGCTTCCCCGCCTATGCGACGGGGGTCGGCAAGGTGCTGCTGGGCAATTTCACCGATCAACGCCTGCGCGACCACATTCCCGCCGACGACCCATTGCCGCGGATCACCCCCAACACCATCACCGACGTGACCACCCTCGTCGACACCATCGAGGCGGCTCGGGCTCGCGGCTACGCCATCGACATCGAAGAATCGACTGTCGGGTTGTGCTGCGTGGCCGCGCCAGTCTTCGATGCGAGCGGGAATATCGTGGCCGGGATGAGTATTTCGGTGCCGAGTATGCGGTTCACCCCTGAACGCCGCGAGGAACTGCTGGGCTTAATCCGCCAACAGACACAGAAGCTGTCGACCATCCTCGGTTATCAACGGGTGCAACAGCGCGGCAGCGATACTTTCCCCGACCCCATCAACCTGGCGCAATGACCTAAAAGGTGACCGACAACCCGCCGTCGACGGTGATCGTCTGGCCGGTGAGGTAGGTCGCCGTGCCTTCGGCGAGGAACGTCACCACGGTGGCGATTTCGTCGGGTTCGGCCGGTCGTGCCAGTGGGATGTGGCGCCGCTGCACATAAAACTGTTTAAAATCCTCGGTGCTGTGCTCGTTGACGCCTTCGACGACGGCCATCGGTGTCTCGACGAAGCCGGGGGCGACCCCGTTCACCAAGATGCCGTGGGGCGCGAGTTCGACCGCCAGACAGCGGGTCAACTGGTCGATCGCCCCTTTTGCCGTGTTGTAGTGCGACGACAGCGGCGCGCCGCGGTAGGCGTTGATCGACGAGATGTTGACGATCTGCCCGCCGCCCCCTTGGGCGACCATCTGGAGTGCGGCTGCCCGGCTGCACTTGGTCGCACCAAAGAACATCACGTCGACTGCCCGTACCCATTCTTCGAAGGGGGTCGTCAGAAAGTCGGCGTTGTAGAAGATCCCGGCGTTGTTGACAAAGATATCGAGGCGGCCGGTGCTCGCGACCGCGGCAGCGACCATCGCGTCGGCGTCGGTACGTACATCGGCGGCGATGGCCAAGGCTCGCCCGCCGCGCTGGGTTATCTCGGTGCTGACGCGCTGGGCTGCCGCACCGTCGCGATCGGCGACGACGACGGTGTGCCCGTGCGCAGCCAAGCGCAGGGCGGTGGCGCGGCCGATGCCGCTGCCGGCGCCGGTGACGACGGCACTCTGGGGGCGGGCGGGGTTCATAGGTGGCCTTTCACTGGGATGGTCGTGACCGTGCCGCTGCGGTCGATGTGGGTCACGCCCGCGGCGTTTTGATACAACGAAACGGTCAAGCCGGTCTGCAACATGCTGTTGCCCGCGATGCGGCTGACGCTGCCCTGGGCGATGGCGTCTTCGAGCCGGTATGGGTAGCCCGTGCACGGCTCGAGGATGGTCGTGTAGTGGTTGCGCCAGCCTCCGTATGCCCCAAAGACCCACACGCTGCGGAAAACCTCCGGGTCGAACGCAATACCGAACCCGCTCTGTGTGACGCCGTCGGTCAACGCACACCAGCCCGCACTGAGCTCGGTGCCGTAGTAGAAATCACAGCTGCGGTCGGTCTGGGGCGGCACGACACGCATGTCGACGCTGCCGGAAGCGGTCTGCGCCAGCGGCCAGGTGAACCGCTCGACGTCGGCTCCCAGGCGCCCGCGGAAGCCCGCGTCGACGATGCAGGTGGTGGCCGGCAGGTCGATCCGGCTCTGGGCGTTGATAGCCAGGGCGGGGTGCAGCTTCCACAGGTAGTCGAGTGGCGCAGGTTGATTGTTGTGCAGCGTGTAGTCAACGGCGAACGACGGCGCATCGGCCGTGATGGTGATCACTTTGTGGATGGTCGTGTCGGTCACCACGCCGCGCCGGCGCATCCGCAGGGTGGCGGCGTGTGCGTCGGCATCGATGTGCCAGTCGAAGGGCATCGCCCACCATTCGCCGTGGTCGGGGTAGAGGTCGCCGCTGACATCGGTCGGTGCGTCGTTGGGGAAGAGTTCGTCCCAGCCGCCGCAGAACCAATCATCGTAGGCGGCCCCATAAAACGCCGGTCGTGGCGGCGTGCGCGGGTTGTGCCAGAGCACCTCGCGATCGCTGATTTTGTCGATGAGTGACCACAATTTGCCCCCTAATTCGGGCAAAAACATGGCACGGAAAAATCGGTTTTCGATGTGGACGGCGCGCATCCCGCGCCAGGTCGATTCGGTGTCGATGCGCAACACAGCGGGCTCCTTTCGCACGTCAGGCATCCACAGTCAGGTGAAAAATCGCCGCGGCGAGCTCCGGGAGCGCGACCGCGAGTCCGTTTTCCATGATATCGGCACCGGTCCGGGCTGCGAGTGCCCCGTGGTCGCGGTCGACGATGCGGTAGCGCGTGGCAGCAGCCAGCCCGCGCGGGTAGATCTGCTGCTGCGCGGCGCCGTCACGGGCCCGATAGACAAACACGACGCTCTCGCGCTGGTCTGGCGCGACGGCCTGGATCGCGTCCCAGCCATACCCCACCCGGTCGACATTGTACTTCGGCGCGCGCAGGTGGATGATTTTGGCGGTGCGGATGAGCCGGCGGTAGGCTTTGTACTCTTCGACCGCACGCTGCGCATCGGCGAACTGCTGCGCATCCCAATCACCGATACGCTGCATCAAAATCAACGGACCGCCGAAGATACTGCTGCGCAGTGCATAGGGCGTCGGTTCGTCTTCGAAGTAGCGCACGCTGTAGCGGGGCGAAAACGGGTACGACGCGCCGTAGATGCCCTGGCGGGTGGCGTAGGCACCGATGTTGTCGACGGTGATGCTGGTGTGATAGAGGCGCGCCATTTTGTAGGTCATCATCATGCCGCCGTCTTCGCAGTTTTCGAAAACGACGTGGGGGAAGCGCTCGCGCAGGGTGCCGATGACGACGTCGATGCCCTGTTGGCTGTTGGCGTAGTTGCTGTCGCCGGGGGCGTGGGTATGGTCGTCGCGCGTGCAGCGCTTCACCATGTCTTCGCCGTCTTGGATGATATAGTCGATGCCGTGCTCGCGGATCAGCGTCGAGACCTGTTCGATGATCCATTCGCGGCACGGCGTGTTGCCGTAGCAGAGGGTCCCGGCGGCGTAGTAGTCGTCATACGTGCTGGCCAACCACTCGGGGTGCGCCTGGGCGACGGGTGCATCGGCGGCGCACTGGGCGATGGCGATGTGCACGCCGAAGCGCATCCCGTAGCTCGCCGCTTTGGCGGCGATGGGGGCCAACCCACGGGGGAACTTGTCTGGGTCGGGGCGCCAATCGCCGATGGTGCGCGCCCAGCCCAGGTCGAGCACGACGACTTCGATGCCCAGGGCGTGGCACTGGTCGATGACGGCGAGTTGCTGGGCTTCGTCGATGTCTTGGCCGTACTTCCACGAGTTGTATTGGACCCACGGGTAGCGGTCGTCGGGGTACGGCGGGTGCACGTGCGCTTCGGCGTAGCGCTGCGTCACGTAGCCGGCTTCGTCCCAATCGCCGTCGTACGTCCCCACAAAGACCGCCGGCAACTCGAAGATTGCACCGGGTGCGAGCGTATGCTGTAGGGCGTCGATGCTGCTGCGGATGGTGGTTTTGGTGGCATCTGCATGCGCGAAAACGCGACTCTTGCCGTTGAATTCGATGCCGCAGACGAGGCCCGGCCCGCTGGCAGGGGTGCGCTCGTCGGTGTCGTGGGGGGGCGGGCGCAGGGCAAACCAGGCGCAGCTGGTGGCGCCGTCGTAGTGCGACGGGTATGATCCCATGCGGATCTCGATGGGCGCACGGGCCGGCCAGATCTGTGTCTGGTGCCGGCTGAAATAATCACTGCGATACGCCCAGCTGAATTGGTCGACGTGGAACAGATACAACGGCGCCTGTGCCAGCTCGAGCTGGAGCAGGTCGCAGCCCGTGATCACCACGGCCGTTGTGCCCGTCGCCGTCACCGTGCCGCTGCTGCGCAGCATGGGATGGTCGGCGTACCACTCGATGGTGATCGTAGCACTGAGCAGTGGGTGCTGCAGGCTGACCTGCCAGTGGTCGGCGGTGCTGGCGGTGAGCGTCGCCGATTGCCACACCAGGGGTGCACCGTCGACCACGAGTTGCCCGACGACGGCGCGGCCAATTGGTAGCCCGTGGTGCGGTTGGGTTTGGTACCAGAGCGTGCCCGCGGCGAACCAGAGTTCGTGCCTGCCGTGGGGGGTGTCGTAGTGGGCGATGCGTGTCATGGGTGTGTCCGTTTCAGGAGAAAACCGCCCACGCAGTGCTGCGTGGGCGGCTGTGGGCGGAGTTACTTGCCTTCGGCGAGAATCTTGTTGGCTTTCTCGTCGATCTGCTTGCCGGCTTCTTCGGGGGTGATCTTGTTGTTCCACACTTGGTCGAGGGTGGGCGAGATCACTTCGCCGAGGATCTGCTGCACTTTGGCGCTGTAGACATCGCCGATGCGCGCACTGCCGATGGCATCCGACACCGACTTGAAGCCGGCAGGCATGCCTTTCAGGAAGGCGTCGGAGTTGCGGGCGTCGGCACGGATCGGAATCCAGTCGCGCGTCGCTGCCATCTCTTGCTGGTAATCGGTGGCGCACCAGATTGCCCAGGCAGTGGCGGCGTCGGTCGCTTTGCCGTCTTTGGGGACGACCCAGCCGCCGAACCAGTACGGCATTGCCCGCTTGTCGCCCCACTTGGGCATCGGGGCCACGTCCCACTCGAAGGGCAATTCGGCGTTGGACGAAATCATCCACGTACCACCCGGGTACATGGCGACCTTGCCTGAGCCGAAAATACCGACTTCTTGGCCCACCACGGTGCGGGTTTCGGAGTCGGGGGCGAGTTTTTCGACGTACATCATGTCCTGGATCCACTTGAGGGCATTGACTGCCTCAGGGGAGCTGAACGTGAAGGCCGTCGGCTCGACCACCTTGTCGTAGTACCCGCCGCCCTGAGCCCAGGCGAGCGAAATCGAACCCCACCAGACAGCCAGGTCACCCACGTCGAAGCCCCACTGGGTGACTTCGTCGCCGTTGGTGACTTTGAGCTTCTGGGCAATGGCCTTGATGTCGTCCCAGGTGGTGTTCTCGTCGGGGTAGGGCACACCGGCGTCGTCGAAGAGCTTTTTGTTGTAGAACAACGCCATGCTCTGGATGTTCTCGGGCACCGCATACATGTTGGCGCCGTCGAACTTCCACACCGCCATCTGCTCTTGGGGGTACATGTTGGGGTCGGCGAAATCACCGACTTTGTCGAGGTCGGCTTGCAGGTTTTTGAGCTTGCCCTGGCTGTAGTGACCGTAGGCTTGCACGTCCCAGAAGTAGACATCGATCGGCTCTTTCGAGGCATAGGCCAGATCGACCTTGGGCCAGTACTGGTCCCACGGCAGCAGTTCGATCGAGGCCTCGTACACCCCTTTGTACTTTTCGTTGAACAAGGTGGTGCGCTTGGTGAAGTTCTCGTCGAGGGTGGGCGAGTTCGACCACATCAACGCCTTGAACTTCTGGACTTCGGCTGGTTTGGTGGCCACGGGTGCGCCACACGCAGCCAACACGCCGGTGCCCACTGCCGCGGTGCCGACAGCCATCAACCGCAGAAATGCACGGCGGTCGATGCGCTTGCCTGCATCATGCTGCTTCGTCATTGCACGCTCCTTTGCTGAGCAATTAGCTATAGGAAAAGGGTCACCCCTTTAGCCCCGTGGTCACGATGCCGCGCACAAAATAGCGCTGCGCGGCGATAAACAACAGAATCGGCGGAATAATCGAAATCGTCACCGCCGCCATCATCAGATTCATCTTGGCCACACTGCGCGGCGACCCCGACAGGTACGACAACGCCACCGCGATCGTGCGCTTCGATTCGTCGCTCAGATAGATCAAGGGATTGAAAAAGTCGTTGTAGGTGCCCACAAACGTAAACACCGCGATCGTGGCCAACACCGGGCCACTCAGCGGCAGCATGATCGACCACCAGATTCGGTAGACGCTCGCACCGTCCATCATGGCCGATTCTTCGAGCTCGCGGGGGATGGTGATATAGAACTGCCGCATCAGAAAGACGAAATACGCGCTGCCGAAAAACGCCGGCACCGTCAACGGCAGGTACGTGTTGATCCACCCGATCGTGTTGAACATCAGATACGTGGGCACCAACGTGACCGCACCGGGCAGCATCATCGTGGCCAGCAGCAGCATGAAAATCGTGTCGCGGCCGGGAGCTTGCAACCGAGCGAAGCCGTAGGCGGCGAACGACGCCGAAAAGAGCGTGCCGATCATCACCGCCGTGACAATGAAAAAGGTGTTGAAGGCGTAGACGTCGAGTTTGAGCTGGGCAAATGCGGCGCTGAAATTATCCCACTTGGGGTTGGTGGGGATCCACTGGGGCGGCACCAGAAAGACGTCGCTGTTCTGCTTGAGCGCCGTCGACAACATCCAAAAGAAGGGAATCATGATGACGCCGGCGCCCACGAGCAAGACCACGACGCTGACGGCGTCGATGATGCGCTGTTGGCCGGAGCGGGTGCGGAAGCGGCGTGCGAGTGCGTGCATCTTATTTCCCCCGGCGTTCGGTTTCGTAGAACACCCACAACGGCGACGACCGAAACACCAACAACGTCAGCAGCATCACGATGAAAAACAACACCCACGAAATCGCCGCGGCATAGCCGAAATTCAAGTACTGGAAGGCGTGGCGATAGAGGTAGACAGCGATGAACAACGTCGCGTTGTTGGGCCCGCCACCGGTGATCACAAACGCGTCGGTGAAGTATTGCAGCGCGCCGATGATGCCCAGCACCAGGTTGAAAAACGTCACGTTGGAGAGCAACGGCAGCGTGATATAGCGGAACTGCGCCCAGCGATTGGCGCCGTCGATCTCGGCGGCTTCCATCAACTCGACGGGGATCCCTTGCAGACCAGCCAGATAGATCAACATCGTGCCGCCGACGCCCCACACACTGGTGATGATCAACGCCACCAACGCCCATTGTTCGTCGAGCAGCCAATTGGGCCCGGTGATACCGACGATGCCCAGCAGGTTGTTGAGAATGCCGTGTTTTCCGTTGAAAATCCACTTCCACAGCATCGCCACCCCCACCCCCGAGATGACCGTCGGCAGATAGTAGATCGAGCGGAAGACATAGATGCCGCGGATTTTTTTGTTGAGCAGAATCGCTAAAAACAACGCCAGACTCAGCCCCAGCGGCACACTGACCGCCGAGTAGACGGCACTGATCCGCAACGATTGCCAGAACAACGGTTCTTCGATGAGCTTGGTGTAGTTGGCGGGGCCGATCAGGCGGAATTCGTTGAGCAGGTTATAATCGGAAAAACTCAGCGCCAGCGAAATACCCATCGGTCCGAGCGTGAAGATCAACAGCCCGAAGATGACCGGTGACATGAATACATAGGCATGAATGGCTTCGGAACGCGCCTGCCACCCTTTTCGCCGCTGTCGTGATGCGTCCGTCGCTACGCCCATGTATGCCTCGGATGCTGGTGACATCACTGTCAAAAATTCACATATATGAAATCAATTCATATGTGATGTGTATTATACCAATAAGCGAGAGAATAGTGAATAGAGGATAGAGGGCAGAGAGTAGAGGGCAGAGAGCGTCGTCAACGGGAACCAAACGCTGAGGAGGATGCAATGCGGATCGAGGCAGTGGATTTCTTTTATCTGGCGATGCCGACGGTGTTGGATATCGGCGACGGGAGCCAAGATGCGTTGCTGGTGCGGGTCCAAGCGGGGCAGTACGTGGGGTGGGGTGAGTGCGAGGCATCGCCGCTGGTCTCGATCGCGAGTTTTGTCTGCCCGATGTCGCACAGTGCCTGCAAACCGATCCGTGACTCGGTGTTGGGGCAAGAGCTGAACGACATCGCCGACATCGCTCGCATCTGTGCACACGTCTACGCGAACAGCCTCGATTTGTTGCAGACGCCCCACACGCTGTCGGGCATCGAAATCGCGTTGTGGGATCTGCTGGGGCGCCGACACGACACGCCGGTCTACCAGCTCCTGGGGTACCCGCAGGCATATGCCAAGCAGCCGTACGCGTCGCAGTTGTTCGGCGACACGCCCGACGAAACGTATCGCAAAGCGGTGCGGGTGCAGGCCGACGGTTACCGGGCGGCGAAATTCGGCTGGGGACCATACGGCGTGGGCAGTGTGGCGACCGACGCCGCCCACGTCGAAGCGGCCCGGGCTGGGCTGGGGCCCGAGGGCATCGTGCTCATCGACGCGGGGACGGTCTGGCACGACGACGTCGCCACTGCAGTGGCTCGGCTCGATGCGTTGCGGCAGGCGAGGGTGACCTGGCTCGAAGAGCCGTTTGTGTCGGGGGCGTTGCGTGCCTATGCAGATCTGGCTCGGCAGGCGACCCCGGTGCGGCTGGCGGGTGGCGAAGGGTGCCACAACGAGTACATGGCCCAGCATATGATCGACGACGCGGGGATCGGCTTCGTGCAGATCGACACCGGGCGTATCGGTGGCATCGGGCCGGCGCATCGGGTGGCGCAGTACGCCCAGGCACGGGGGGTGACCTATGTGAACCACACGTTCACGTCGGCGTTGGCGCTGAGTGCGTCGTTGCAGCCCTTCGCGGGGCTCGAGCACGACACCATCTGCGAGTACCCGGTCGAACTCAAGGCGTTGGCACACGAGATGACCGTGCAGCGGATCACCCCCGACGCCGACGGGATGCTGCGCATTCCCGATCGGCCGGGTTTGGGGATCGACATTGACCTGGTGGCGTGCCAGCGTTATCTGGTGCCCTGCGAGATCCGGGTACGGGGGAAAGTGCTCTACGAGACGCCCAGTTTGGTGTGATCTGCGTCGTGGGGCCGAACCGCGGTCGCACGGAGGCACGGGGTGTGGCGCGCAAAAAAGACCAGGGCGCCGTGTACTATCGCGAGGGGCACACAGTCCCCCGTCGGGGGATGTGCCCCTCGCGATGTTTTTATCAACTCCATTCGCTCGCTGATTGTCGTCCTCATTTTTGTATGAGGGGTGCTCGATGGGGTTACGGGGTGAGACTGCCTACAGTGGGCCGGTCGCGTGCGACCGGTCCTACGCGCAGCGGGTCATCCGCGGGGGAGAATCACCACGGTTGCATGCGACCGGCGGACTCATTTTTGTATGAGGGGTGCTCGATGGGGTTACGGGGTGAGACTGCCTACAGTGTGCCGGTCGCGAGCGACCGGTCCTACGCGCAGCGGGTCACCGTTGCCCGATCCAGTGGTACGGGTTGTCGGAAGGGATGATGTGGATGAGCGCCGAACCCGGTTCGGCGAGGTCATCGACCAACAGGCCGTGACTGAGTTGGGAGCCGGTCAGCTCGATAACGCGATTATCGCCCAACCAGATGCAGCGGTAGCGTTTGGTCGGATCTATGCCGGGTATCCAGATGCGGCGTTTCGGTTTGGCACCGGGCATGCGGAAAACGGCGATCAACAGGTCGCCGACGGCGTCGTCGTGGTAGGCAAAGGCGGCGTAGCGCTCGAGTGTGCCGTCGCGGCGGGGTTGATTGGTCAGTCGGGTCAGCGTGGCGCTGCCGATGAAGCGGCGCACGACGTCTTTGTAGATGGCGATGTGCGTCTCGTAGCGTTGGCGGATCCACGGCAGTAGGCTCGGCAGCGCCAGCGAAAAACCGATGCGGTGCAGCATGGCGATGCGCGCGTAGTAGTCGAGTTGGGTCGGTGTGACATCCGTGCTGGTCGGGTCGAAGGTTTGTTGCGGGTGGTCGGCGTAGCCCCATTCGCCGAAGTGCCAATGCAGGATCGCCGTGGGTGCGAGGTAACTGGCAGCGCCCCAGAAGTTTTGCAGGCTGTGTTCCGGCCAATCGGGGTCACTGAGAAACGCCATGTGGGTTTCTTTGGCGATGCCCAGGTCGATGCGCAAGCCGCCCGACGAGCAGTTTTCGAGTACGACGTGCGGATACGCAGCACGGATCGCCGACAACAATCGGTAATACCCCATGTAGTGGCCGTACAGACCGTCGCCGTCGCCGTGGCCGTGGTCGGTGCGGTTGCAGCCGGCACCGGGGTCGAGATTGAAATCAAGCTTGATCCAGTCGACGTTGTACTCGGTGATGATGCGCGCCAGGGTGTCGTAGGCGAACTGCCAGCCGGCGGGGCTGGCCAGACAGACGTAGCCGCAGGGGGTGTCGTCGCGGCGGGCGACGATGGCGGGCTGCTCGAGGGCAGTCTGGGCTTTGTGGCCGAGGGCTTCGATTTCGCACCAGATGCCGAATGCTAATCCCTTGGCATGGGTGTAGTCGGAGAGGGCGCGGATGCCGCTGGGGAAGCGGGTGGTGTTCACGATGTGCCAGTCGCCGCGGATGTCGTACCAATTGGTCTGCGGGTCGGCGGGGCCGAACCAGCCCGCGTCGAGCACGGCGATTTCGATCCCGAGGTGGGCCGCGGCGTCGACGTTGGCGCGGAAGATATCTTCGCTCAGCGATTTGTCTTCGTAGGTCCACCAGTGGTTCCACTCGACGGGGAGTGCGTCGGAGAGGGCGTTGCGCGGGTACCAGTCGCTGCGGCCGACGCGGTGGTAGGCGGCGGCATTGGCTTCGCCGTTGGTGTCGGGGCTGCAGACGACGACGACGCTGGGCGCGGTGAACGTCTGCTGCGGGGCGACGTCGCTGCCGAATGCCCAGTCGTTGAGGCCGGCCGAGAGGCGGAACGCATCGCCGTGTGCGTCGGCGCGGATGATCCAGTTGCCGGACCAGGCCACGGCCGCGGTGAGCAGCGCGCGTTGGTCGCGGACGAGCCCGACCCACGGGTGCATCCCCTGCGACGAGCGACCGGCCCGCGACTGCCAGATGTGGGTGTCGGTCAGGCGTGCATACTGCGGCGAAAACTCGCTGCCCCAGCCCGCGGTGTAGCTGTGGGCTTCGTACGAGCCGACCGGGAGGTCGAGCACGAGCGAGTCGATGCGGCTGATGTGGAGCGGGGTGTGGCTCAGGTTGGTGACCGCGACGGTCGCTTCGAGCAGATAGCTGTCGTCGTGGGCGACGAAGGTTTGACTGATGCGGAAGTAGTCGGCCAGGTGGTAGTGGACGACGGTGGTGGTCGCCGTCGCAGTGCGGGATTGGTCGACGCCGGCACGGCGGATGCCCGGCGAGTGTACGGTGTATGTCTGGCCGTCGATATCGACCCGAAAGAGCGGAGAGTCGTGGGTCGCCCACAAGACGCCGTCACTGCGGATCGCGCTGATGCCGTTGGTGGTCGGGTCGAGTGCGACAGCGAATCGTCCGGTGCTGATGGCGTGCAGCATGTGGGTGCCTCTGGTAGTGGCGGGTACTGATGGGGTGATTGTACGACGGTTTGGTACGGGGTGTGCACCGGTACAGACCCGGGCGTATGGGGGTGACCGCATCAGTTGCTGAGCAACATGGCACCGGCGCATGCTCTACACAGACTCGACCGGCCCGCGGAGCGTTGGTTTTTCGGGGAACAACGACGGCTGCGACACACTCTCGGGTTGCAGTGTCTGGGGGGCTGGCAGGGCATCGAGGAACGTCGGATCGACGGACTGCATCGCCGCCGCATAGCTCTCGTATGCGGCACGCGCGCTCTGCCCGTAGGCAGCGATGAGCGCTGTGCGCGCAGCAGTGACCGCCGCCTGCGCAGACTGTACCGCAGCGGCGGCGGCGTCGTAGGCAGCCTGGGCTTGCAGGCGCATCGGGTCGATCATGGAACCGGCGGTACGGTCGATGACCACGACGAGCTCGGTGGCTTTGACTGCTTCCTGCTGCGCCTTGGTCAACACTGCTTCGGCACGGGTGAGGGCTGCTTCGGCGCTGCGGATGGGTTCGTGTACGCGTTCGTGTGCGGCGCGGAGTACTTTCAAAACCTTTGTGTGCGATGGTTGCATGCGGTTCCTCGTCGCTCGGCTGCTGTCAATGGTGTACCCGGGTCGCGGTCAAGACAACGCATTTCACCAGCTGGTGATGTCACCGACGCCGAATTCGCGGATGCCGTTTTCGTCGCTGATGACGTCACTCGCCAATGGCTCGGCCCCGATGAGGGCAATCAGCTCCGCCACCTGTGCGCGCGAAATCCCTGTCACACCCGCGCCGGGGTTGTCGATGACATACACGCCGATGGCCCGGTCGGCGCGGTAGGCCACGATGAGCGTCACGCCACGGGTATAGCGGAAGACCGCCGTTTCGCTGGTGGATGTGCGGTCGGGTCGGACCGCCCAATCGGTCAAGAGCGCTGCCACCGCTGCGGGCGACGCGCCCAGGATGGTCGTGGCGGGCACGGTGCTGGCGATGGGCGCGAGTGGGGTGGGCGTGACGTCGCTGCCGTAGGGCACGACGATGACGGTCGCGGCTGCCGGCGCTTGGGGGGCAGCTGCGCAGCTGCAGACGCAGAGTGCGAGGAAGAAGACGCCGACACGCCGCAGACACATACTTCCCATCATGGATGAGTCACCCCCTGCAGCGACACGATTTGGCAACCGACGGTGGAACCTCTCGCAGGACGCTCAATGACTCACACTGCAGGGTTTTCTGCTGCCGGCACGCGCAGCAACCACGCTGCCAGTGCACCTTCGCCGTTGTGGGCCTTGACGGTGTCGACGAGGGTGTAGCCGCTGCGGAGCAGATGGGCGCTGTACCACGTGTGCGCACGGAACGGCGCATACACTAGCATCCACAACGCAGTGAGAATGGCCGATACCCACACGCTCGTTCGCAGAGCCCAGAGCAGCATCGTCGTGTACAGGTCGGTCACCGTCGAGTGATCCAGGGCAACGGCGAGGCTCGTGGCCATTTTATAGAGGAAAAACGTGCCCGCGAGCGCAATCGCGGTGCGGAATGCTTTGCCCCAGAGCCGTTTCTGGGCGAACCAAGCAAGTGATAAAAAGAAGGTGTACCAGTTCCAACCTGTTTTCAGCGTGACAATGGTCCCCACCGGGTGGCGATAGATGGCATATGCGTGCATGTGTGTTCCATTCACGACGACTAATTGTGTCGTTGTACGTCATCATGCGATAGATTGTTGCAGGTGTCGATCAGCAGCCGTTGTAGGAGTGCGGAGCTACTCGGCGTGTGGGGAGCATCCTGCGTCGGATGGGCGCGTACACAGGGCACTGACATCGGTCGAAACGACGCGGATGGCTGCCCAGTATTGGGCGACACACGCCGAGCTGGTAGAATGAGCGTACCGTAGCGTTGGTAAAAAAACTTTCTCTTTCGTGAAACGCTGTGTTGTCGAATGGAAATGTGTATGCAACGTGTGCTGTTGTGGGTCGTGTTGGCTGCGGTGTGTCTGGCAGGTGGCGTGGTCGGGCGTACGGCTGTGTGGGCTGCACCGGCACCGAGTGTTGCGCTGGTCGATGCGGCGTTGGACGGGAGCAGTGACCGCATCGTCCCTGTGATCGTCACGCTGCGCACGCCTGATTTCGGTGCACTCGACGCTACCGACACTGCGAGCATGCAGAGCCGGTCGATCCGCATCGGGAGTATCCAAGGTGCAGTCGCGGCGCGTGCTGCCGGCATGCTCACCCTCACCAAACAACAGCCCCGCTATGCACCGCTTCTGTTTGCCCGTATCCGCGGGACAGATATCGCGAAGCTCGCCCGTGACCCTGAGGTCGCCGCCATCGCCCCCGACCGAC